>JAGBJJ010000072.1 GCA_017934525.1 Prevotella sp. | reverse complement strand
TCGTGAGGGACATCGAGAGAGACTTCAGGTGGTTATTGCGGCGGGGTCCCACCTCTTCCCATTCCGAACAGAGAAGTTAAGCCCGCCTGCGCCGATGGTACTGCAATGCAATGCGGGAGAGTAGGAGGCCGCCATCTTTACTAGGAGCTTCGTTTCATGAGTGAGACGGAGCTCTATTTTTTTTGTGTATGTCTGCCTTATCTTACTTTAACGTGTCGTTGCAGCATGCAGAATGGCATGTACGATGGTGTGAGAGGTAGAATGATAAAGAAGGAGGAAAACAAAATGCTTTTCCCCCTTCTCGATTTAGCAAAAAAATAATCAGCTGACAGCTTTTCCAGGGTCAGATAATAACCTTCCTTGTCAAGCCCTCAGACGTTCTTTCAATGTATAGACCGCTGCGTCTCGGTATACTGTTGAGTTGCACTCCACGCTGGTCGTAGAAAATTTTAGAGGTGTCGGATTCTGTGATAGACTGGATGGAGGAAAGGTCACTTTTCCTAAACCAAAAATTGATGGTACCGTCATCGTTGCGTGTGATGTCGGTCAGTTCGCATCCAGAGAAAGGTACAGGTTCGTCGCCGCCCAGATACTGAGTAGCCGCAGGTATGGTTTCGGTGGTCAGCGCGTTGTTGGGCTCCATGGTCGCACTGGAAGTAGAGTCGATAGGATAGACATCAGTGATGTATCCGCCCATAGCCTTCGTGCTGTTGTCGGCAGCGATGATAGTCATGCGCTGGTGCGTGTTGTAGGCCTTCGTGCCGTCGATGCGCCAGTAGGTGGCCGTGGTGTTGGGCATGTTGTAGTACCATAGTTCTGGGTCGTAGTCTATGTGAGTTACGAGCAGCCCGTGGCCAGAGTAGTTGTAGGGATAGATGTCGTTCTTGTTCTTGTTTTCCAGCAGATAATATTCCTGTCGGTTGGCGTTGTCGCAATATATAATATAGGTGTTGCCCCCGTCGTCGATGGGCTTCAGACCGTTCACCTCTGTTGCGCCATTCAGTTCTATGGGGTCGAGCCATCCGCAGATCATCCTTTCGTAGGCCGTATATTCAGCAGGGTTGTAGCCGCCGCCGTTACGGGCACCATTGCTCATCACGTCCCAGGCACCCATGCCGAAGTTATACTTGTCGTAGAAGTCGGGGAACCCCATGCAATGGCTGAACTCATGACAGAATACGCCGATACCTGCCAGCTTCTTTCCGCGTATGCCGTCGAGCTCGTTGCCGCAGGCATAGGTGTTGATACGCACGCTGTCGAACGTGACAGTCTTGCCGATGGCGTCCGTCAGGTTCCACTCATGAGGCCAGATAGTGCTTGCTGGCGCGCCGTCGGCCTCGCCGTAGCCGGCATAGAGCACGAACACCTGATCCACTTCGCCGTCGTTGTCCCAGTCGTAGTCGGCAAAGTTCACCAGCGAGTCGACGGCCGTGCAGGCGTCGACGACCATTTCGCCCGGCCTCTGGTCGTTGCCATACTCGTTGTTGCCGCCGTAGTAGCTCATCAGGTTAGGCAGACGCACGGGCCCCACCACGTCGAATGAGAGGTCGAACTGTCCGCGGCTCTGCTCCAGGAAGTAGTCGCGCACACTCTTCTTAAAGTTGCCCTCGCTGTATCCCGGCTCGTTGGCGATAGCGTCATAGGTGGCCTGCGGGTCGTCCATCGAGAACGTATTGTTGCTGAAGTTCACGAGGATGATGAGACCGCGCTTCTCGCCCTGAAACAGCGAGGTGGGTTTGGGGAACACATAGTCGTCGGGCACGGTGGCCGACCGTCGTGGTAAGCGCAGCCTTGATGCGGCAGCTGCGGCAGGCTCGAAGCTTACGAGCCGTCCGTCGTTGTCTGTTTGGTAGCATCGCCCGTCGGCATCGCGCCAATAGTGCATCCACTCGTCGCCCACCAGTTCCACGCTGACGGTTGTTCCCTCACTTGTAGTCATGTGTGTCCAGACGCCAGGCCTGGCAGGTATAGCCGTTGTCTGCATGCTGCACAGAAACGCGACAGTACCAATAAATACTCTTAATGTTTTCATAGTTTAAACTTCCGACTATTGTTAGTCATGTTTTTTGGTTTTAGAATGTTGCTTGCAAAATTACTTTTTTTTATCGAGAATGATGTCATCTTACCTGCAAAATATTTCTGTGGAGCACCATAGGCTTTGACCATTGGCGAACGCCAGGGCAGCTACCGCGGGCGTGCTCACTGCCCGTTGCTTCACGCTCGTCATTTTTTTTCGACTGAAAAGTTTCTGCATCTCGGGAAAAATATATACCTTTGTAGCCCGAAAATCTAAATCATTATAAACATAACACTTAAAACAAGTATTTTTATGAAAACAAGATTACTCTTCTTGTCCATGCTGCTGTGCATGGCAGGCTTGTCGGCCAGGGCTGACAAGCAGGTGACCATCGACCTCTCGGCCAACTATGGCACGGATACCAATGTGGCGCTCTCGACGGAGGACTTTGATGATCTGACTATCACCTTCGAGGCAGGCGAGGGCAACACCCCCATCTGGAACTACAACCACTTCCGCCTGAACACGGGCAACACCATGACCGTGAAGGCTAAGAACGGCATGAAGGTGGTGAGCATCCTCTTCAACTATGCCGCTCAGAAAAAACTCGTAGACCCGACCGTGGAGCCCGAGGGCTACACCTACGATGCTGACACCCGCACCATCAAGGGTGAGAACAGCGACGTGGTGAAGGTGACAAACACGGGTGCTCAGTCGCGCATCAACACGATGGTCATCACGCTCAACGAGGGTGGGGCTGCCGCTGCCGATCCCGAGGAGTTCAAGTACTCGACGAATACCGACCAGGACGACGACTGCGGTACGATTGAGACCGACGACGGTTTGAAGATTGAGGGTGAGAACGTCACCATCTCCTGGCATCAGTTTGAAAATCCCAATGCCAAGCCCATCTTCAGCCTGAACCACATCCGCTTCTATGCCAACAGCAAGATGGTGATCAGTTCTGAGAAGTATAACATCGCCAAGGTGGAGTTCAAGTATGTGATGAAGCGCGACCCGAAGTCGGCTAATGCCACCTATACCATCACCCCCGACAACTACACCTACGACTACGATACCAACGTGCTCGAGGGTAGCGGTGCCAAGACGGTGGAGGTGGTGACGTCGGCCCAGACGCGCATCAACTACATTAAGGTCTATTTCGACAATGGCGGCAGCGAGACGGCCGACATCGACATCCACGACAACTACGCCATGATGCCCACTGTGAAGGTGAACACCTGGGACGAACTGCCTGAGCAGAAACACCCCAACTACATCTACTATATCAGCTCGGAGTCGGCCATCGGCCAGGAGCCTACCGACGTGAACGTAGTGCTGGTGGGCGGTTCGGCAAGCATCAGCTATGCCATCACCGTAAACGACGGCTATCCCTTCGAGAACGTGATGGCCTACCACTGCGCAGCCTGGTATGAGCACCAGTACACCGAGCGCATGAATCCCGTCTATCTGCCCTATGACGTACCCATGCCTGACCAGGAGTCCAACGACCTGAAAGTCTATACCTTCGAGGGCGTGCAAAGCGGTGCTTTCTGTTTCACGCAGGTAGAGGAGATGAAGGCCTATGAGCCCTATCTCATCGTGGCAGCCGCAGAGGCCGACTCGGTGACTGTGTTCGATGGGGGCTTCGGTGTGCGCAACATGCCCGTCAGCCCCAAACAGGCTGGCACCGTGGCGATGGGCGACTATACCTTCAGCGGCACCAACCTGGGCCTCTCAGCCGAAGAGGTGGCCAAGGCCACTTACTATGTGGTGAAGGGCGAGCAGTGGGTGAAGACCACCGAGGCCATCGCTCCGCTCACATCGTATGTGATGACTACCGCTGCCGATGCTCCTGACCACTTCGACATCATGCTCGACGGTGTGCTGACGGCCATCGACAGCGTCTCGGCCGAGACGCCGCAGCGTCAGGGCACCTATAGTCTTGATGGTCGTCGTATTGCCGACGGTCAGCTGCGCCATGGCATCTACGTGGTCGATGGAAAGAAAGTGGTGAGATAATATTCGGTCCACCCGACCAGAATACGGCGACACTTGCCTTCCCTCCTTGACGGCGGAAGGCTGGTGTCGCCTTTTTTTGTTTTTTTACCAGTAGAATTGCAGCCGTTAGCAGATAATTTAGTAAATTTGTGGCCGCTATGAACAAGCTGAAGCGTATCATTGTATGGCTCCGGCGCATACGCCATTGCCGGGGCTTCGGCATACAGTCGCCCACCGACTACCGCTTTGCGCGCTATGTGGTAGGCGAGCGCTGGCCATATTATGCCTACGACGAGCTGCAGGTTGCCGACGCCGACTGGCTGCACAGCAAGGTGGGGCGCCTCTGCCTGCGGCTGGCCAACGAACTGCAGCCCGATGTGATAGTAGACCATGCGGACTTCGGCATCTGGCTCAGGGCAGGCTGTCGGCGGGCGCGCATTGTGAAGCAGCTGCCGCCGGTAGGCGAGAGCTATGGGCTGGCTGTGGTGGCTGTGGGTGACGACCTTACAGCGCTGATGGACCGGGCCGCAGAGCGCTCTGTGCTGTTGGTCGTCGACCTGTGGCGCAACCGTCGGCGCTGGGCCGCTGTAGCAGCAGATGCCCGTGTCAGCGTCAGCTTCGACCTTTACTACTGCGGCATAGCCTTCTTCGACCCACATCGCAACAAAAAAGCCTACGTGGTGAATTTCTGACAAGACTTGTCTAAATATAACATAAGAAAAAGCAAAAGACTATGAAGATTACGAAAGTTTACACCCGCCGCGGCGATGCTGGTATGACCGACCTCGTGGGCGGTGTGCGTATCAGCAAGACGCACCCGCGGCTTGAAGCCTATGGCACCATCGACGAGCTCAGCTCGCACCTGGGGCTGCTTGTGGCCTTGATGCCAGTCGACGACGAAGACCGCCAGCTGGTCATCCGTGTGCAGAACAACCTTTTCAACGTAGGCACCCATCTGGCCACCGACCAAAGCCAGACGCCGCTCTACGATTCGGCCCGTCTACCCGAGGGCGAGACCGAGGTGCTCGAGCAGGCCATCGACCGTATCAATCTGCTCTTCCCCGAGTTCACCGGTTTCGTGCTGCCCGGCGGCACGCAGGCTGCTGCCCAGTGCCACGTGTGCCGCACCGTATGCCGTCGTGCCGAGCGCTGCATCGATGCCCTGATGGAAGTGGCCACCGTGGGCCCCGAAATAGCGCAATATGTCAACCGTTTGAGCGATTATCTGTTCGTTTTGGCAAAAAAAATAAATTTTAACGCAGGTCAGAGCGAAATAATATGGCAAAATGCTTGTAAATAGAAAATTATTTACTACTTTTGCGGCCTGATTCAGAAACTGATAAAAACGTAAAGACTATGTATTGGACACTAGAATTGGCATCGAAACTGGAAGATGCTCCCTGGCCAGCCACAAAAGAAGAGCTGATTGACTACGCCATCCGTTCAGGTGCACCTCTTGAGGTGCTTGAGAATCTTCAGGAGATTGAGGACGAAGGCGATATCTACGAGAGCATAGAAGATATCTGGCCCGATTATCCTACGAAAGAGGACTTCCTCTTCAACGAGGATGAGTATTAGCAGACTTTATTTAGTCTAAAACATTTAATACCAGCGAGATAGACAATTTTTATTTGTTTGTCTCGCTGGTGTTTTATAGCCTTAAATAGCCTGTTTTGTTTGTCTAAATTACGATTTTTAACATCGAAAATTGAGTTTGTTTGTCTAAAAATCGCTACCTTTGCACATCCTCATGGATAAACGACAAATAAACAACTAAGATATGGGACGGCCAAAAAGACTCTATCCGCTTGGAAAATTCAGACTACGTGTGCCCAAGCAGCCAGAACGGGATAAAGCATATCCTGTTGAACTTGAATATACCTGGAACAGGCAAATTCTTAGAAGAACAACTAATGTCTTTGTGAAAGTAGGAGACTGGAATCAAGCTGGTAACAATGGTCGCGGCGTAATACGTTCTAGCTATGGCCCAGAGTATGCTCATATGAATCAAATACTTAATGGTCGCGTAGAACGTATAGACTATTTGCTTGCAGAATACAATGAAAAGCATCCTCATCAGATTACC
>JAGBJJ010000071.1 GCA_017934525.1 Prevotella sp. | reverse complement strand
CGGGAAGCTTTCTTTCGTCTTGAATAAAAACACTACCTTTGCACCCGCTTACAAGCCAGAGTGCTGGCGGGATAGCTCAGCTGGTTAGAGCGCATGATTCATAATCATGAGGTCGCCGGTTCAATCCCGGCTCCCGCTACAGTAGAGAAGCAGTTGCTACATGATGTATGCAACTGCTTTCTTTATATCATCATCGGCAGCTGCCCGCCCGGCGACAAGACTCAAAAAAGAAAAAATGAGGGCATCGGAAAAAATAATTCCTCCAAGCGTTTCGTAATTCGCAAATATTTCCTATCTTTGCAGTCCGATTCGGAAGATATAACGTTATATATAATATAAGGTATGGCTGAAGCTAAGAAGATAAAGACCGCGCTGATATCGGTCTTTCACAAAGATGGTCTCGAGGAGCTGCTCCGTAAGCTCAACGAGCAGGGCGTGGCATTCCTGTCGACGGGAGGCACGCAGAAGTTTATTGAAGAGTTGGGCTACAAGTGCCAGAAGGTGGAGGACGTGACAACCTACCCCTCCATATTGGGCGGCCGGGTGAAAACGCTGCATCCTAAAGTGTTCGGCGGCATACTGGCCCGCCGCGACAACGAGGGCGACCGCCAGCAGATGGCCCAGTATGAGATTCCGGAAATAGACCTCGTCATCGTCGACCTCTACCCCTTCGAGCAGACCGTGGCCGGCGGAGCATCTGAAGCTGACATCATCGAGAAGATAGACATCGGCGGCATCTCGCTCATACGCGCCGGTGCAAAGAATTTCCGCGACGTGGTCATCGTCCCGTCGAAGGCCGAATACGGCGTGCTGCTCGACATTCTGAACCGCCAGGGCGCACAGACCACACTGGAGCAGCGCAAGATGCTGGCAGAGAGAGCCTTCGGCGTCAGCAGCCATTATGACACAGCCATACACAAGTGGTTTTTGAATTAAGAACTAAGAGTTGTCGGCTTTGCCGATTTGGAATTGAGACTTAAGAACCTACCTTGGGCGACAATTCAACAACAACTACAAATTCTGAATTCTAAATTAAAACATCGGCAAAGCCGAAACTCCAAACTCTAAATTCTAAATTCTAAAATATAAAAATGGGATTTTTCAGTTTCAGACAAGAGCTGGCCATGGACCTTGGCACAGCCAATACGATTATCATCAGTGATGACAAAATAGTCGTCGACGAACCATCGGTGGTGGCACTCGACCGCCGCACCGACAAGATGATTGCCGTGGGTGAGAAGGCAAAGATGATGCACGAGAAGGCCCACGAGAACATACGCACCATCCGCCCCCTGCGCGACGGTGTGATAGCCGACTTCTCTGCCTGCGAGCAGATGATGCGCGGACTCATCAAGATGGTACACACCGGCCACCATCTCTTCTCTCCCTCGCTGCGCATGGTCATCGGTGTGCCCAGCGGCTCGACCGAGGTGGAGCTGCGTGCCGTGCGCGACTCAGCTGAGCATGCCGACGGACGCGACGTGTACCTCATCTTCGAGCCTATGGCTGCCGCCATCGGCATCGGCATCGACGTGGAGGCTCCCGAAGGCAACATGATCGTAGACATAGGCGGCGGCACCACCGAGATTGCCGTCATCTCGCTCGGCGGCATCGTGAGCAACAACTCTATCAAGGTGGCCGGCGACGACCTCACGGCCGACATTCAGGAATACATGTTCCGCCAGCACAACGTGAAGGTATCAGAGCGCATGGCCGAGCGCATCAAGATTAACGTGGGCTCCGTGCTGACCGACCTGGGCGACGAGGCTCCGGAAGACTACGTGGTGAACGGGCCTAACCGCATCACCGCAATGCCCATGGCGGTGCCCGTGTGCTATCAGGAGATAGCCCACTGCCTCGACAAGACCATCACGCGCATAGAGACTGCCGTGCTCTCTGCACTGGAGAACACGCCGCCCGAGCTCTACGCCGACATCGTGAAGAACGGCATCTACCTCACCGGCGGAGGCGCCCTGCTGCGCGGTCTGTCGAAGCGTCTGACCGACAAGATCAACATTCCCTTCATCGTGGCTGACGATCCGCTCCACTGTGTGGCCAAGGGCGCAGGCATCGCCCTGAAAAACATCGACCGCTTCACTTTCCTGAAGAGATAGTAAGCGAAGAGCGCACAATCGGCAAACAACAAGTGTTGGGCGGCCCGTCATGACGGTCGCCCAACACTTAAGTAATCAAAAAGGCGGCGCGTCGTGCGCCAGCAATACGCGTCTAAAAGTACATGCAGGCACTGCTCGCTTTCCTCACCCGCTACTTCCACTGGTTTGTTTTCCTTCTGCTGGAGGCCGCCAGTGTGACCATGCTGTTCAAATACAACAGCTACCAGGGCAGCGTATGGCTTACTTCAGCCAACGCCGTGACGGGGAAGATCTACGAGTGGACCTCATCGGTGGAACACTTTTTCTCGCTCACCCGGCGCAGCGAGGAACTCAACGAGCGCAACATCTTCCTGGAACAAGAGGTGGGGCGCCTGCGCCGACGGCTTGCCGAAACTGAAGCCGACACCACGGCCGACGAGCGACGCGAGCTGCAGATGCTCAGCGAGTTTCAGATTGTGCCGGCCAAGGTGGTGGCCAACTCCGTTGACCGGCTCGACAACCTGATAACCATCAACCGGGGCAGCGCCGACGGCATCGAGGCAGACATGGGCGTGGCATGCGGCAACGGGCTGGTGGGCGTGGTCTATATGACCAGCAGCCACTACTCTGTCGTCATACCTGTGCTCAACAAGCACTCGCGCATCAGCTGTTCCATACGCGGACGCGACTACTTCGGCTATCTTTCATGGAACGGCGGCGACCCTCTGTATGCCTATATGGAGGACGTGCCGCGCCACGCCAAGTTCAAAAAAGGCGAATGGGTAGAGACAAGCGGCTACAGCTACATCTTCCCCCCGGGCATCTCGGTGGGAAAGATAGTGGGTATCTACAACTCGGCCGACGGGCTTTCATATCGCCTGAAGATACATCTCTCCACCGACTTTGCCTGCCTGCGCGACGTCTGCGTCATCACCGACAAAGGCATTGCCGAGCGCATGAGGCTCCACGAGGCAGCCACCGACTCACTGAAGGAAGGAGAATAGACAAGAGTTGAAAGTTAAGAGTTTAGAGTGGATACATTAAAACGCATATTGATATTCGTCGTTCTGCTGATGGCGCAGGTGCTGGTGTTCAATCGCATACAGCTCTTCCACTGCGCCACACCCCTGCTCTACGTCTACTTTGCCGTCATGTTTCCGCGGGGATACCCGCGCTGGGCCATCCTTCTGTGGTGCTTTGCCATGGGGCTCTGCATCGACGTGTTTTCAAACACGCCCGGCGTGGCCTCTGCCTCGATGACTCTCATCGGCGTGCTGCAGCCCTATCTGCTTGAGCTCTTCCTGCCACGCGATGCCGAAGAAGACGTGAAGTCATCGGCCAAGTCGCTCGGTGCAGGCAAGTTTGCCACCCTCACAGCCATCCTCGTCACACTCTACTGCCTGGTGTTCTACGCTCTCGAAGCTTTCAACTTCGTCCACTGGCTCTACTGGCTTGAATGCCTGGGCGGCAGCGCCTTGCTCACCATAGTGCTCATCATGACACTTGAGAGCCTGAGAAAATAACACGCTTCATCTTTATTATGCTTCATTGCTCGTGAAAGACTATTCGCTGGAAAACCGCAGATTCGTCATTGCTGGTGTGGCCGTGCTCATCGTGGTCACCTACATTGTGCGTCTGTTCACTCTCCAAGTGATGAGCGATGACTACAAGAAAAGCGCCGACTCGAATGCCTTTCTCAAGAAAATAGACTTCCCCTCGCGCGGCATCATCACCGACCGCAACGGACAGCTCATGGTGTTCAACCAGCCGGCCTACGACATCATGGTGGTGATGAACGAGACAAAGGGCCGTCTTGACACGCTCGAGCTCTGCGATGCTCTCAACATCACCCGAGAGGAGTTCGACCAACGCATGGAGAAAATTAAAGACCGCTCGAAGAACCCCGGCTACTCGCGCTTCACACAGCAGCTCTTTATGAGCCAGCTCAGCGACCAGGACTTCAGCGTGTTTCAGGAGAAGATGTTCCGCTTCCCCGGCTTCTATGTGCAGCGGCGCAGCATCCGCCAATACGAATTTCCCTATGCCGCCCACATCCTGGGCGACGTGGCCGAGGTGTCGAAGGGCGACATCGAGGCCGACGACTACTACCAGCCCGGCGACTATATAGGCAAACTGGGCGTGGAACGCTACTACGAGAAGCAGTTGCGCGGCGAGAAAGGCGTACATATTCTGCTGCGCGATGCCCACGGCCGCGTGCAGGGCAGCTATCAGAACGGTGCCCTCGACACCAAGCCCGTGGCCGGCAAGAACCTGACGCTGGGCATCGACTACAAACTGCAGGCGCTGGGCGAGCGACTCCTGGAAGGTAAGATTGGCTCCATTGTGGCCATAGAGCCTAAGACGGGCGAAGTGCTCTGCATGGTCAGTTCACCCAGCTATGACCCGCGTGAGATGGTGGGGCGCAAACGCTCGAAGACACACCGCGAACTGAGCCAGGATGTATGGAAACCACTGCTCAACCGCAGCATCATGGGTCTCTATCCGCCGGGCTCCACCTTCAAGACCACCCAGGCTCTGACATTCCTTTCCGAGGGCATCATTACGCCGCAGACGGCCTACTCCTGCCACCGGGGCTTTGTCTACAAGGGACTGCGCGTGGGGTGCCACGGCCACGGCTCACCACTGCCGCTGGTGCCTGCCATCTCTACCTCGTGCAACGGCTACTTCTGCTGGGGCCTCTACTACATGATAGGCAACCGCCAGAAGTACGGCAGCGTGCAAACAGCCATGAACACCTGGCGCGACTACATGGTGTCGATGGGCTTCGGCTACCCGCTCGGCATCGACCTGCCCGGCGAGAAGCGCGGACTCATACCCAATGCGCAGTTCTACGACAAGGCCTACAAAGGCTCTTGGAACGGACTGACTATCATATCCATCTCCATAGGCCAGGGCGAAGTGACGGCCACGCCGCTGCAGATAGCCAACCTGGGAGCCACCATCGCCAACCGGGGATGGTTTATCACCCCCCACGTGGTGAAGAAGATTGAGGGCGAACAGCTCGACACGGCCTTCACCAAGCCGCGCTACACCATGGCCAGCCGCGAGGCTTACAACTCGGTGGTGGCCGGCATGCGCTCAGCAGCGCTGGGAGGCACCTGCAAGGCTCTGGCCCACTACGACTTCCAGCCCTGCGGCAAGACGGGCACAGCACAGAACCGCGGCCACGACCACTCCGTCTTCATGGGCTTTGCGCCGATGGACGACCCGCAGATTGCCGTGGCCGTCTATGTGGAAAACGGCGGATGGGGTGCTACCTACGGCGTGCCCATCGGCGGTCTCATCATGGAGCAATATCTCAAAGGAGAGCTGTCGGCCGGCTCCGAAGCCCGCGCCACCTCTATCCAGAACAAGCACATAGCCTACGGCACGGTGGAGAGATAACAGACAGCTGTGAGTAACGATTGAAACGACGAACGAGTAGAAAGACAGGCATGACAAAAGACAGGAAGAATACGACAGTGATTGGCTCGCTCGACTGGTGGACCATCTTCATATATATCGCACTGATCACGTTCGGATGGATCAGCGTCTGCGGTGCCAGCTATAACTATGGCGACACCGAGATATTCTCGCTCGACTCCCGCTCAGGCATGCAGATAGTGTGGATAGGCACGTCGCTGCTGCTCGGCCTGGTGCTCCTGCTGCTCGACGACCGTCTTTACGAACTTTTTGCCTACGTGCTCTTCGGCGCCTTGCTCCTACTGCTCTTTGCCACCATATTCAATCCACACAGCATCAAGGGCTCACGCTCGTGGCTGGTGCTCGGGCCGCTCCGCCTACAGCCGGCCGAGTTTGCCAAGTTTGCCACGGCACTGGCGCTGGCCAAGTTCATGGGGCGCCCCGACTACGACATCCACCGCTGGCGCGACTTTCTCTTCACACTGGCCTTCATCATGGTGCCCATGCTCTTCATCGTCATGCAGCGCGAGACAGGGTCGGCCCTGGTCTACCTCTCCTTCTTCCTCATGCTCTATCGCGAAGGCATGACCGGCTCGGTGCTCTTCACCGGCGTGGCCATGGTAATCTATTTCGTAGTAGGCATACGCTTCGATGCCGTCAGCCTCTTCGGCACGCCCACCTCTGTGGGCCAGTTCTCCGTGCTGCTGCTCATACAGGTGTTCACCTCGCTCATGATGGGCACGTTCTGCCGCCGGTGGGACGTGGCCCTGCGCGCCCTCGCCACCTGCCTCGGCGTCACGCTGGCAGCCCTGCTCTTCTCCGTCTACGTCATACCGTTCGACCTCTGCTGGGTGCAATATGGTCTGTGCGCCCTGCTCACGCTCTTCATCCTTTGGATGTGGATGCAAGGACGCGGGCGCAACCTGCTCTGGATAGCAGCCTTCTGCGTGGGCTCCATGGCCTTCTACGGCATGGCCGACTATGCGCTCAACAACATCCTCGAGCCGCACCAGCGCACCCGCATCAACGTGCTCTTCGGCCTCGAGGAAGACATCAAGGGCGCCGGTTACAATGTTCACCAGAGTGAGATAGCCATCGGCTCCGGCGGACTGGAGGGCAAGGGCTTCCTCAACGGCACGCAGACGAAGCTGAAATACGTGCCCGAACAGGACACCGACTTCATCTTCTGCACCGTCGGCGAGGAGGAAGGCTTCGTCGGCGCCGCCGGGGTGCTGCTGCTCTTCCTGGCCCTCATCCTGCGGCTCATCCACCTCAGCGAGCGACAACCCTCCACCTTCGGCCGCATCTACGGCTACTGCGTGCTCAGCATCTTCCTCTTTCACGTCTTCATCAACGTAGGCATGGTGCTGGGCCTCACGCCCGTCATCGGCATCCCCCTGCCCTTCTTCAGCTACGGCGGCTCGTCGCTGTGGGGCTTCACCATCCTGCTCTTCATCTTCCTGCGCATCGACGCCGGCCGCAACAGGGAGCAGATGGACCTATAGCCCCTTGCCGCACGACCTCCTTGCCACACGACCTCTGAAACCGGCACAAGAAACACCGCAGCCCTTCTTCCGCCCCGTACGGCAGAGGAAGGGCTGCGGTGTTTTTTTATAATGCGCTACAACCACTCCGTCGTCGCCATCACTTCGCCGCCTCCTTACAGACGATGAGCCCCACGTCAGTAACGCCGGGCAGCGTCTCGCGCATCATGTGGTGGCGAATGCTCACACTGAGCGAGTCGCCCTCGCTGAGGGGCAGCGGCGGCAGGGGGAAGAGATACTGATAGTGGGTAAGCCCGCTGCCCATCACGGTGCCGCTCTCGTCGGTGAGCCGGCAGCAGAGAGTATCGGTGCGCTGTATGCCCGACGGCACCGCGTGCTGGTCGGCAATGACGGTGAGCGCCGTGAAAGGATAATGGCTGGTGATGCGCAGGCCAATGGTTTCAACATAACGGTCCGTCAGCGGTATGTGCGCCACGGCGAAATGCATGGTGTCGGTGCGCTCCCAACCAGACTGGTCGATGGCAACATAATGACTGAAAATGGTCTTGCGGTTGCACCCGGCCATAGCCAGTGCAACCGCAAGGGCGACGCTGAAGCACATCGCCATGGGTGTCTTATTCCTTCGGCGTGTCATTTCTTGGCTTTTTCTTTGGCCGATGCTGACGCTGCGGCTGAGCGCCCCCGCCCTTGGCTGCTGCAGACTGCTCGGCAGCCGGCGAGCCGTCTACAGCCTGAGCACTGGCAGACTCCTGCTGCGCCTTGCCTTCCTGACGGTTTTTCGGAGCCCTCGGAGCATCCTGCTGCCCCTTGCCCTCAGACTGATTCTTCGCAGCTTTCTGCCCCTCCTGCTGCGCCTTAGGAGCAGCGGCCTGCTGGCCATCAGACGGGCCGCGCTGTTTCTTCTTCTTTTTCTTCTTCGCCTTGTCAAAGCGGGTGATGCTGTCGCCGGCCAATAGGTCGACCGGACCTTGCGGCTTCTTTGTCTCAGTGTCGGGCTGCAGAGTGTCAGGTTTCTCGCCACGACGGTTCATCTCAATCACCTCCTTGGCACGCTCACCGCTGATGGTCTCCAGATTGGCAGCAATGCGCTTGTCGGTGCTGTAGGTGATGAGCCCGGCCAGGATATCACTCTTGAAGTAGTAGTAGTCGCCGTCGGTGGTCTGCAGCACTACATCGCGCCCGGGCAACTGGCGCCCGGCCTCGATATAGTCGTCGACCTCATAGTTGAGACAGCACTTCAGCTTGGCGCACATGCCGGCCAGCTTCTGCGGATTGAGCGAAATGTCCTGAAAACGGGCTGCGCCGGTGCTGACGCTGACGAAGTTCTTCATCCACGTGGCGCAGCAGAGCTCACGCCCGCAGGGGCCCGTGCCGCCAATGCGTCCGGCCTCCTGGCGGGCGCCTATCTGCTTCATCTCGATGCGCACGTGGAAGGCAGCCGCCAGGTCCTTGATGAGCTGGCGGAAATCAACGCGCTCGTCGGCAATGTAGTAGAAGATGGCCTTCTGCCCGTCGCCCTGATACTCCACGTCGCCTATTTTCATCTTCAGGCCCAGGCCCTTGGCTATCTCGCGGCTCTCAATCATCGTCTCGTGCTCGCGGGCCTTGGCCTCGCGAAACTTGTCCATGTCGATTTGGCGTGCCAGACGGTAGATACGCTTAATGTCGTCCTCCGACTTCAGGTTGGCCTTCTTCACCTGCAGGTTGACCAGCCTTCCGGTGAGTGTCACCACACCGATGTCATGCCCCGGGCTGGCCTCCACGGCCACGATGTCGCCCTTCTTCAGCGGCAGGCGGTTGACGTTGTGGTAATATCCCTTGCGGGTATGCTTAAACTGCACCTCGACGAGGTCGGTGGTGTCTTGGTTGCCGGGCACGTCGGCCAGCCAGTCGTAGGTATTCAGCTGGCGGTCTTGGCGTCCCACGGCAGCACGGCAGAGGCCTCGGTCGCAGCCGGTGCGTATCTCGTAGTCTTTCTGTTTCTCCATATACTTGTTAAAGGTGATACGACTAAAAGGGAGACCCTGATATGATTGGTTCCCCCGTAAAATCTCTGTTTACGTCTGCAAAGTTACAAATAGTTTTTCACTTGTGCAAAGAAAGCAGCGAAAAAGTGACGAAAAGTAACTGCGCAGCAGGTGTCGGCATCAAAAAAAACAGATGCCGGGAGCATGCACCGATATCGGCGTCGTGCTCCCGGCATATTCACGGGAAAGATGGTCTCGAGGCCGTCATATTATTCTTCTTCATCGTCGTCCCACACACTCTTGTGGCGACGCTCACGCGACAGCAGTTCACTTTCGTTGCTCACCCCATCATCGACGAGGGCAAGTGAAGTGGCAACCATGCCGGCTGTGGTCATCAGCGTCAAGTCGACGCAGGGCTTCATATATTGTCTTTTCATAATCTTGTTTCTCCTTTCTTTTTATTTCACCATGATTTTCTTGCCATCCTTGATGTAGAGGCCCTTGGTCATCTTGCCCACGCGCACACCGCTGAGGCTGTAGACGCCACCATCGGCCGACGTCGTGTCGCCGCTGAGCGAGGTGATGCCAGTGGGATCGTCGATAGGCAGCACACCAATGTCAGAGAGAGCAGGCAGGTAGACGCGGCCCTCCGAGAGCGAAGCATCGCCCGTCCACTTATAGAAGCCCACGCCCTGGTCCTTGCAGGCCAGCACGTAGACACCGGCCGTGGCGCTGACGCCGTCGCTCACCCTCAGCAGGTTGGCGCTCACGTCGTCGCATTCGTCGGCAGAGACCACACGGAGCTCATAAGTGCCAGGGGCGCCGCTGACCACCAGGGGAGTGCCTGCCACGACGGCCCTCACCTCTGTAAGCCTGACGCTCGTCGTGGTCACCGATGTAGCGATATAGGCTGTGATGTCGTCGAATGCCACATTCTGAGTGGGCACATAGGTAGCCCATCCCACGCTGGAGATGGTCACCGTGGGTGTCTCGCCCGATGTGATGCTCGTGATATAGCTGCCGGTAGTAAACTCAGGAATATTGCCGTGGTAGTTCACCAGCCGGCCATACACCACCACCACGTCGCCCACGCGAATCTGGTCTTCTTCGGTAAAGCCGGCATTGTCAAGATATCTGCCGCGGTACACCTCAAGATGCGCGTCGGTCGTGCCGTCGTCGGAGATGTAGTATGTAGCATTTCCGTACTGCAAGTTCACCTCGTCAATCTGCGAGATGATGCCCTTCACGTAGACATAGTCTGACGTGTTGTCGCCGAGGGTCGCAATGAAAGCCAGGGCTTCGGCCACCGTGAAGGGGTTGCCCTCGCCGCCCAAGACATTAGGGTCGACCACCGTCACCTCGAAGTCTTTGCTCACAGCCGCATAATCGTCAGCAATGGCAGCACTGGGGGCAACGGTCACCGTGACGGTCACCTTGCCGGCCGTCTTGGCTTCGTATTCGCCAGCACCGACAGCCAAGATGCTCTCGTCGCTGCTCACATACGTCACCTCGCACTGGCCTTCGCCTACGCCCTCGGCATAGGTTATGTCAGCCGCAAACACGCCGTGGCTGCCCAGGTTTACCTCTGTGGGAGTCAAGCCTCTGATGGCAGCCACCTTGGTCTTGCCATCGCCTGCCACGAAAGTCACGGTGACCGATGCCAGACGGCGATGGCCGCTTGTTCCGCCCGCGGTGAACACCACCTCGCTTGACTCTCCCGTCCAACTGTCGTTTTCATATGTGCCGCAGTCGGCGGTTATCTCGTTGGAGCCATCGCCAGAGCCAAAGGTAATCGTCACTCCCGTGATGGTGTTCTCCGAAGAGACGGTCATCGTGTTGCCGCCATACAGACGAACGGCGGCACCTGTGTTGTAATACCTCGGGGCATTGGAGTTTGTACCTTTGTCGAACGTCAGGGTGAAGTTTTCTGCCGCAACGACTTCAACAAGGGCTCCGTTTTCATACCCTTTTTCACTAAACGTGACGGTCTCTGAGTTTTGCGCCTTCACCGTCATGCTGCCTCCCCATGCAAATGCGCACAGAAGAAGCACCAAAGATTTGAATTGTAGTGATTTCTTCATAATACAATGTTTAGTTTTTAATGTTGATAATATTCTTTTTCCTCCATACATTTCCTGCGGAACTCGCACAAGGTCACACCAGCAGTCTGGTATAGTTTTATCTCGGAAACACGCCACAAAATTAGCAAATGTTTTCCGTTCTGCCAAGAACAGTAGGCCAAATATGAACCAAACATGTTGTAAAACATATTTTTATGACTGGCCGCCAATCTGCCGTTGCAGCAAATTTTGGCCGGAATCTGACTGATTTTGGCCAAAATCAAGTGAATTCCGGCCAAAATTCATCGCCGTCAGCCAGCAGCAGGCTACCGGGCAGCCGCCAGAAGCGTTGCCGGGGGCATGTTGCTGACGATGAACCAGGGCACATGGCACAAAAAAAGGAGGCATCCCGAAGGAGCCTCCCAAAGTTGGTTTATGAAGTAGAATGTCAATCTGTTAACCCAGGCTGATTGCCTCAGAGGGGCAGACGCTTGCGCATGTGCCGCACTCGGTGCAGAGGTCGGGATTGATTGAATACTTTTCGCCCTCAGAGATAGCCTCCACGGGGCATTCACCTTGACAAGTACCGCATGCAATGCAGTCGTCACCAATTACGTATGCCATAATCTAATAATGTTTAATTAGTTAATACTCAGATTTTGCGATGCAAAGTTACGAACTTTTTCCGAATAATACCAACTTTTGAGTATTTATTTTTGCAATTTATACACTGTCGAAATAACCCCCCGTATAATAAACTGTCGTTTTTCGCGTTATTTAGTTTAGAATATGAGACGATTTTTTTTCATCATAGCGCTGGCCGTCATCACACTGGGAGCCGCGGCTCAGGAGCGCAAGGTGCAGAACAAGCCTTACATCGACTTGCGCCCGCTGCATTTCGGCATCAGCGTGGGACTGAACCTGCAAGATATCGAGATGCGAAACGTGGGACCGCAAATCATAGAGGAGGCGGGGCGGCGCACTGTGCTCGTGGATGCCGACACGTGGAACCCGGGGTTCAGCGTGGGCGTGCTGGCCGACATGCGTCTGGGGCAGCACTTTGCCCTGCGCGTGGCTCCCGCCATGCACTTCGGAGCGAAGCATCTGGTGTTTCGCGACCTCGACGACCTGAACGACGGGGGGGTGCCGCGTGAGTCGACGCAAGACATGAAGAATACCTACATCTCCCTGCCCGTCGACGTGAAGTTTGCCGCCGAGCGTTTCAACAACTACCGTCCCTACGTCATAGCCGGTGTGAACCCTATGATCAACCTCTCTGGCAAAGACCAGGACTTCATGCAGCTGAAGCGCTACGACACGATGGCCGAAGTGGGCGTGGGATGCGACTTCTACCTGCCTTTCTTCAAGCTCTGCCCGGAGCTGAAGTTCTGCTTCTCGCTGGCCGATGTGCTCAACCGCAAGCATGCTGAAGAGCTCTCCGACGCCAACAAACGGGCCTTCGCACTGAGTGCCGACCGCGCCGTCAGCAAGATGGTGGTGCTGACATTCTACTTCGAGTGAGGCGGCGCCTTGCCATATTTTGAAGGGGCGCGATTTCATAATTACGTTATACCGCTATTTCGCAATGACGCAATAGCGGTATAACGTTTTTTTCATGACGGCGCTATCGCCCTTTTCTCCATCACCGAGCCTCACTCCAGCGAAAGCAGGAGCTTACCTACAAAGGCTGCGTGCTTGCCGTTCTGGTCTACTGCCACACGGCGTCCTGCGCGGTCGTTCACCCACTCCAGGTTCTCCAGATAGGTGTGCGAATGGCCTCCGAGCACAAGGTCGATGCCCTGCGTCTCCTGAATGACGCGGTTGTCGGGGAAGTCTGTGACATCCCAGCCGAGGTGACTGATGCAAATCACCACGTCGCACTTCATCTTGCCCTTCAGCACGTCAACCATCTGCTGCGCCACAGTGCTGGGATTGAGGTACTTCAGCGGACCGTAGTTCTTCTCAAACACAAGTCCATCCAGCTTCGGAGCCAGGCCGAAGACGCCAATCTTCACACCCTTGCGCTCCAGCACGATGTAGGGTTTCACAATCTGTGCCAGCTCGGTGTCGCCGAAGTCGTAGTTAGAACACACGATGGGGAAGTTAGCGAGTTTAAAGATGCGCGTCATATTCTCCAGTCCGAAGTCGAACTCATGGTTGCCGATGGTGACAGCATCGTAGTGCATGAGGTTCATCAGCCCCACCTCTACGTCGCCTTTGAACATGGTGTAGTAGCTGGAGCCCTGCGAGAAGTCGCCGCTGTCGAAGAGCAGCAGGTCGGGATCCTTGCGGCGCTCCTGCTTCAGCAGAGCCACACGGCGCAGAAAGCCGCCGCGGTCGGCCAGCATGGTGTCAGGCAGGTTGGGGCTGAGAGGCAGTATGCACGAGTGGGTGTCGTTGGTGTGCAGGATGGTCAGTTTCACGGGGCGGCGGCCTTCGGCAGCCACTGCCACGGTGAGCATCAGCGCCAGAAGCACGGCGCGGCCCACCTTATTATATATATAATGTATGCTCATGTTCGTTAATTAGTAATTTGTAATGACTAATGAGTAATTATTGATTAGCTCTGCTGATTGAGGAGATGATGCGAGATTATTGCCGGTCGCCCCTTCTCCATCAGCAGTCAGCCTATGTCAATTCTCGGTCTTAATTCTCCCTTCCACCTTCGAATCCACCTCCAGACCGCGGTCATACTGGTTGCGGAAATAGTCGATGATGATGAAGCGGGTGTTGTTTGACTCCTCCTGCGGCGAGTTCAGGTTGGTGTGCTCACGGAAGGCGCGCATGCCGTCGTTGCCCTGCGCCAGATAGTCGATGGTGGCAATGCGGTAGGTCTTGCGCGGGTCTACCTTCTCGCCGTTGATGCGCGCTGAGCGCAGCTTGCCGTCGTGAGTGATGACGAGCTCCACACCATGACTGACACCCTCGCCTCCGCGGTGGGCAATCTGCTCGAACAACTCCGTCACCTTGTCGCCCGTCAGCGTGAGGAAGCATATTTTGTTTTCAAAAGGCGCAATGGCCAGCACGTCGCCGTTGGTCACCGGTCCCTTATTCAGCGCGGCGCGTATGCCGCCCATGTTGTAGACAGCAAAGACGGGCTTCTCGTTGTAGTCTTTGGCAGCCCACATCAGTATGTCGGCCAGCAGGTTTGACAGGTCGCTCTCGGGCCGCGTGGCGGCCATGTTGTGAGCAGCCGTGCCCACAATGGGCCCCATCACCGAGTCAACCACATGTTTAAAGGGTGCCAGAAAAGCCTCAGCCTCCGCGTCGGGCTGCACGTCGTAGCGCGCATCAACCACCAGACGGGTGCGGCTGACGTTGGCCAGCTTGTAGTGTGTGGTGCATGCCGTGAGGCCTACGCCAACCACGACAGCAGCAGTCAGAATTGTTGTTTTATTCATAGCTATGGTCATTAATGATGCCGCAAAGGTACAAAAAAGTTGGGAGTTTGCGAGCGGGAGCCTGGAGTATTTTAAGCTCTAAACCGTAAAAAAGGTTAAATATTATACAATAACTCCTAACTCTCACCCCTTAACTCCCAACTTTTTCGTACCTTTGCACCCGCTTTTCGGCTTGGGTCGCTGGCAGGAAGATAGGAGAGTTGCCTGTTATGCCCTTGCTTGAACGATACAACAAATTTAATTTTTAAGTAAAATGGATTTAATTAAAGTTGCTGAAGAAGCATTTGCAACCGGCAAGAAGCACCCCCAGTTTAAGGCTGGTGACACGGTGACTGTCGCTTACAAAATTATCGAGGGTTCGAAGGAGCGCATCCAGCTCTATCGTGGTGTGGTCATCAAGATCAGCGGCCATCAGGAGAAGAAGCGTTTCACCGTTCGCAAAATGTCGGGTACCGTGGGTGTGGAGCGTATCTTCCCCCTGGAGTCGCCCAACATCGAGAGCATCGAGGTGAACAAGGTCGGTAAGGTTCGCCGCGCCAAGCTCTACTACCTGCGCAAGCTCACGGGTAAGGCTGCCCGCATCAAGGAGAAGCGCGCAAACATCAAGAAGGAAGACTAATCGCAGAGTTTTTCTCTCCAATCAAACAAAAAGCATCGCCATGGCCGTCGGGTCGTGGCGATGCTTCTTTTATATGCCCACCTTCCCCATCCACAGACCATCAATAATGGCCTAACCAATTTGAAAGTGCGGTTGCCCCCATGCCCATCTGGTTAGCTGCTGCCCTGGCAGCAAACAAGCCGGATGGCGCAGGCAGAGCTGGCGGCATAAACAACGAAAATCCGGCCGACTCCTGACAGAGCCGACCGGAAATTGCATGAGAGAGTGTTATTTTAGATGAAAGAAAGAACGAAATTTACTTCATCACGACCTTCTTCACCGTGCCATCGGCCTTACGCACGATGTTCACGCCGCGCTTCAGCGCATTGACAGGCTGGCCAGCCTCGTTGTAGATAGCCGTGCTGTTGCTGCCGCTGAGCTGCTGTGCGCTCTCGATGCCTACAGAAGGATCTTTCTCACCGAGAGCCAGTTTCAGCGAGAGGAAGCTGATGTCGCGCGGACGCTCGCCAGCCACCTCAGGCGCAGTGATGTAGATGCCAAGGCGCACCTTGCCGGTGTAGCCCACGAACTTGCCTTCCATGGCCCCCGACTCGTTGGCGGCAGGGAACTCGCTCTGGTCGAGGGTGAAGAACACATCGTCCTCGTTGAAGAGCGGCTTGCCGTCGCGCGAAACGGCAAACATTACCTTCTGGCCTTCCGACAGATAGGTGCTGTAGGAGCTCTCGTAGCCCATGCCGAAGGTATTGCTGTAGATGTAGCTCTGTGTGGCGTCGTCGCCCAGGTCGAGCAGAGGCGACACATACCAGCAGTCGTAGCCGTAGCCCGTGTAACCACCGAAGTAGAGGCCATAATAGCCAGACAGCCCAAAGTCGCCACCCTCGGTGAGCTCTTCGCCGAGTTTGCCCTCATAGGATGCCCAGCCTACTAAGTCGTCAGTGTTGTTGGTGCTGGCAATCTCGAAGGGCACGCCCACTGCCGTCTTGAAGCTTGCGGTCTCGCTCCACGGGCTCTGGCTTGTAGCCGAGCAGTAGGCACGCACACGCACCTCATAAACAGTCTGGTTGTCGAGCTCTTCGGCAGTGTAGGAAGTCTCGCGCACAGTGACGGGCTCACCCCACTCCTCGGCGTCGGCCTTCTTCACGGCCACCTGCCAGGCGTCTTCCTCACCCTGCGGCGTCCAACTGATGACGGCCTGCGTGCCGCTTATCTCACTGACTGCGAGACCTACGGGGTAGTCGCAGTCGGGCTTCTGCTCGAGCATGAACATGCCAATCTGCGTCTTGGCCTCACCGTGACGATTCACATAGATGCGGAAGCGCACTTTCTCGCCGGCATTCTCATAGAACACGCTGCTGAGATCCTGCATCGAAGCAGTGATATTCTGGTCTTTCGTGACTACGAGCACATCGGTAAAGCTGCTGCCGTCCTTAGTCATCTGCACCTTCACGGTATCGTTGTCGAGCCACTCGCCGTCGTTGCGCCAGCTGGTGCCGGCGGTAGCAAGCCTCATCTTCAGGCGGTTGGCATTCTCGGCCAGGAAGAAGAAGGGAGAAATAACGGTATTGACAGTGCCTTCCTCCGCAACTTCGTTAATCTGATTGTAGAAGACGCCGTTGCGGGTGTCGCCCGACCATATTTCATCCTCGCTGCCGGCAGTCCAACCCAATGGCAGACCCGTGCGGGGAATCGAGTTGATGTCGAGCTGCCAAGGCAGGGTAAGCGCCGTAGAAGCCACCAGGTCGGTGTAGGTAGAGGAATAGTTGCCGTTGCCATCGGTGCTGTAGGCACGGAAGAAATAAGCCGAAGCCTCAGCCAGGTCGCTGACGGTGAAGCCGTCGGTCGTATTGCCGATGTAGACCACCTTTTCGCCGTTCTCGAGCACGTCGCCCACGCTGAGCTTGCCCGAGGGTGTACCGAAGATGGGTTGTCCGGTCTTATCGCCCCAGTTGTTCTCCTGTTGCCGGTCGGTCATCAGCACGATGGCCTCAGCGTCAGGATCGGCCTCCACGGCCACGGTAATCGAGTTAAGGTCGGCATCGGCCATCGTCAGAGTCTTCGGTGCGCCGGCCATGGTCTTCACTTTGCCGGTCAGGATGCCGGTGGTGTTGTAGAGCGGGCCGTCGATGCACTGCGAGTTGTAGCCGATGATAAAGACGTTGTATTCGCTGGAAGCCTCGAAGATGTTGCTTGTGCTGAACCAAGGAGCGCTCACTGAGGGCGTAGCCACGATGGTGGCACCACCCAGCTCGGCATCTACGGCGTAGACCTGCTTGTCCTGAGGCATCTCGCTGAGCTCAGCATCCTTGCTGACGAGCACCATGTAGTGGTCGGCATCGCCCACGGTGAACTGTCCGCCGATGCTCTGCGTGGTGGCGCTGAGCACAAGGTCCTTGGCAGCAACGGTCGGGGTGACGCAGGGCTCGGGAGCCTTAAACAGATAGGTGGTGCCGTCGGCGGGATAGCTCGACACCGTATAGTTGATGAGCTGAGAACGCGTGGTAGTAGCCTGTCCGGCGAAGTCAGCCAGCATGATTCGGTCGTCGTCGCTGGCATGCAGACCGATTTTCATCGACTGATACTGCATGTTGGCATCCTCGAGGGGCTTGTAGCCGCTGAGCTTAATCTCCACGTTGCCGTTCTCCTCATAGAGACGGTACTGCACGTTGACCACGGCGATGGCTACAGGGTCGCTCCAGAAGGCACGCTCCGAGACGTTTGCGTTCTTATACTGGATGCAGAGCACGCGGTGCCCTTCCTCGCCCTCGGTCTTATAGCTTAGTTCGGTGCCCTCGGCGCCCAGAAAACCGTTGATAGTCACAGCGCCGATGGTGTAAGGATAAGTCTTGTCGAACATCGACCAATGGTCGGCACGCTGCATGTTGCAGTCGCCTTCAGGAAACAGATAGATATCGCCGCAGGTGCCAAAGAGGAACTGCGTCATGTTCTGACCGCCGAACTTGAAGTCGAAACCGATGGGAATACCTGGTGCATCCTCCACGGCTGAGAAGATAGCGGTGCCGTCAGCATCTATCACCTGATGGGCAAAGTTCTCGCCGAGCATCTCGCTGTCGGTGAAGTCAATGTCAATGACGTTTGCTCCAGTGAGAAACTCCATGGGCGACGTAGTGACCTCTAAGCCATACGCCGACATCTGAGCCGACGCGTTGAGCATCGACAGCAGTGCCGCCACTGCAAGTGTAAGTCTCTTTTTCATAAGCAATACTTGTTTTTTGTTAGTAATAGTGATTATTTACTGGTTTCTTTTCTGTTGTTGTTGTCACAGAGGCGGTGAGCGTCGCCGGTGCCGTTGAGATGGTTTACTTCATCACCTTCTCTACCGTGCCGTCGGTCATCTTCACGATGTTCAGGCCCTTTTGGGCAGCAGCCAGACGCTTACCGTCGACCGTATAATACTCGGCGGGAGCACTTTCGGTGCTGCGGTTAGTCTCGATGCCACTGTGGTCGGGCTCTTTGTAATCGCCCTTCTCGTTGAAAATGCGGAAAATCTTGACGCCTGCTTCTTTCTCTGTGTTGCGTTCACGATAATAGAAGTAAGTAGCATCTTCCTCTACAAACATGTTGATGGCGTCCATGTCCAGATGACGACCGATGGTCTTCTTCCACACCTTCGTGCCATCGGGCTTGATGCGAGTGACGATGAGCGACTCGTCGGCCCAGTTGGCCACATCAAGATAAGCCACAATCCAGTCGCCGTTGCTCAGTCCGCCCGTGCCGATGTGTGTCCAGGCGTAAGCCTCTGGTATCTTCTTAGCCAGCTGGAAGCCCATTTCACCGAAGAGATAGTCACCCTGATAGTTGAACTTGGCGAGCGAGATGGCCTCGGCACCGTCCTCATGTTTCGACTGGAAGTCGACCATAATCTCTTCTGTTGCAGGGTTGAGAGAGATGCCGGGGTAGTCGAAGTCATTATCCTCGGTGTTGCATACATCGACGCCCGTCAGTCCGAAGCCCGTCTCGCCGTCGGCCGAGATATACTGCACACGGATGTTATGGGCAAAGCGCCCCATGTTGCGCACGAAAGCCACGGCAGCGCCTCCCTTGCCGTCGGCTACGATTTTATAGGGCTCCAGGTCATGACCTTCAAACATATGGTCGTCGTAGATGACGTCATTGTCCCACACGGGCTGCAAGTCGCGGTCGAGCTTTCTGACGCGCGAGCCGTCGCCGGTCATGTCGAACGCCATCATGTAGCCATCCTTCGTGTCGAGCAGCTGGCCGTAGAAATTCACCGGCTCTTCCCATGCCTCGACTCCGTCCTGCGAGATACGGTTGATGAAACATCCCTTCTCGTCGTTGAACCACACGAACACGTCGTCGCCAATAGCATTGATGCGGGTGAAGGGCGCATCTTGATAGTCAGGATAGGTGATGCCGTCGAGGCCCCAGAGCTGGTTGCCCTCCTGGTCAATCTTATAGAAAGCAGGCTGGAAAGCATTGTAATTATCGTTCTTGTCGGCTTCCTCGCCGCGCGAGTCGGCCGTACTGACCACGACGCAGCCATCGGGTGTGACGTCAAGGCCATAGCGCGAAATCCACGATGGCGACGGATGGTTGTTCACAAGGATGGGCTCTTCGAATACAGGCTTACCATCCTTGTCGAGCAGCTGCACATAGTTGCGGAAGTAGAGTTGCTTCACTGTGCCGTCTTCCAGCTCCTGTCCCTTGTCCCAGGTGCGCCATCCAATCCAAGTCTTGCCGTCGGGCAGACGCTTGGCAATAACAGACGAAGCCTCGTCACCGCCCGTCGTAGGATAGATGCAGACAGAGGTTGCATTGGTGTTCCACTGAGCAGAGGCCGAACTTGTGCAGGCCAGTGCAGCCAAAATCAAAGAGTAGATTTTTCTTTTCATATCGTTAGCAGGTTTTAGGATATAGTATTCTCTAGTCTTTTGCCCTGCCCTTACGGGGCAAGCCGGCACCGCCAAAAGTGTCGCCGCTGTGAAAAAGTTTTCGAGGCAAAGTTAATTAAATCATCAAAAAATGTTCAACGAAAGACGGTTTTAGTTTTTCCATTTCATGAATTGATAGTAATTTTTTCCCGTTTTTTAAACTTTTAATGCTTCCTTTTCTTTGTTTTTTAGTACTTTTGCATTCAAAAGCAACCACAATGAACCATATAAGACTATACTTCCTTGCATTTATGCTGTCCTTCGGGCTCTGTAGCTATGCTGCCGAAAAGCCTGTCACGAAGGGCAAAGACTACCTTGACCAAGGCTACGACCTGTATAACAGAGGACAATACCATGAGGCAATGACCGTCTTCATCAAGGGAATGGAGACCGCTGAGGAAGAGGGCGACCGCAGGACGCTTGCCTGCTGCGCCGGCTACATCAGCAACATCTACAGCAAACTGGGCGACCTGGCGCGCTGTTACTTCTACCTGAACAAAGGCTATGCCATGGCCGTGGAAGACAACGACTCTGTCATGCAGGGCAACTTCCTGTCGAACATGGTGGCCGTCATGTGCAAAATGGGCAATGCGAAACAAGCCCGCGAAGCCTTCGACAAGCTGGCGGAGATGCCTTCTACCGACTCGCTGGAGAGACATTACTACCTAACTTACAACAGCGCACGCATAGCCAAGGCTGAAGGCAATCAGCAAGACGCGCTCAGACTGCACCGGCAGGCACTCGATTTTGCAAAAGACAAGCACCTGGCTACGTGCTACCAGCTCTTCCAGCTCAACGAAATAGCCCAGCTGCTGGTGGAGACAGGCAGCTACGAGGAGGCACTGACATGCAGCCAGCTATGCCTCGACAAGGCGCGTGAGCTGGGCGACACCGAGATGAAAGGGCGGGCCTACCAGTTGCTGGCCGAGGTGAGCAAGCTGCAGGGCGACTCGGTCCGGTCAGACATGTGGCACACGCAATACCTGGCGCTCACCGACTCGCTCTTCAGCATGGAGCAGTTCTACAAGGCCAGCGGCGAGTTGATGGACTACGAGAACCGCCAGACCAACCGCCACATCAGCCAACTGAACACGCGCATCACGGAGCAATGGGTCACCATTATGTGCATATCGGGCGTGGTCGTGGCGCTCGCCCTGCTTGCCATCTTCCTCATCCGCGCCAACCGCAGGCTGCACAAAGCCCACCAGCTGCTGGTAAGCAAAAACAAGGAAATCATGGAGAGCGAACAGCGCAGCCGCCTGCTGCGCCAACAAACCATCCAGCAGAGCGACCTGCAGAAACGGGTGACCGATGCCCTCGACGACATGGATGTGCTGAGCAACCCCAACTTGAGCCTCAACCTGCTGGCCGAAAGTGTGGGGTCGAACACAAAGTATGTGTCGCAGATAGTCAACGACACCTACGGCAAGACTTTCAAGACGCTGCTCAACGAGCGACGCATACAAGAGGCATGCCGCCGACTGACCGACACTGAGCACTACGGCCACCTGACCATACAGGCTGTCTACGAGAGCGTGGGCTATACGAACGCCGTGTCGTTCATCCGTGCTTTCAAGAAGATCAATGGCATGACGCCATCTGAATATCAGCGGGCGGCTCAGCAGATGGAACCGGCAAAAAAGGCCGATTCCATCGAATGAAAAGCATCATCAAAACGCTTTCTCTTACTCGAAGTTGGTCTCTGCATCGGCATCGCCGTGCAGGGCGTCTTGAAACGACTCCCAGTCCTGAAACCCGGCCAGCAGCGACAGGCGGTCGAGCGTTTTGCGATTGGGTTTCTTCTGCAGCTCTTTCTCTACGGCTTCGAGTAGTTTTCTCAGAGCGAAATGTTTCTTTTCCATCGATATTGCTTACTCTTTTATTTTGAAACAGACATCCTTACAGGCAAGCAAGCTGCCACACTGGCTTACAATTCCGGCCATTATTCGATTGATTCCGGCCATTATTCAGAAAATTCCGGCCATTATTTTCTCTTGACAGGTGCCTAAAGCAACTCTCGGTAGAGGTCGGCAAAGCGCTGAGCAGCCCCCGTATTGGCGAAGCGGGCCACATACTGTTGACTGAGCTCAATGCGGCGCTGCCGCCCGGGGGCGCCG
>JAGBJJ010000070.1 GCA_017934525.1 Prevotella sp. | reverse complement strand
GCATGATAAAACTCTGTGTCTCTGTGCCTCTGTGGTGAAGCTCCATAAAAGATAATTAGGATTTGTTTTTTAATTCTTTTATGTACGTAAACAGATAGATTACACCTACTGCCATCACTAATACGGCGCCAGCCTGGCCGAAGGCATCGCTCATGAAGCCCATGAGAAGGGGGAATACGGTGCCGCCGAAAAGACCCATAATCATCAGACCGCTTACTTCGTTCTGCTTCTGAGGCATGGCTGTCAGAGCCTGGGCAAAGACGATGGAGAAGATGTTGGAGTTGCCGTAGCCTACAAGGGCGATGGCCAGATAGAGCTCCCACGAGGCGCGCCCAATGAAGAGCAACAGCATGGACAGGGCCATCATCACGACTGAGATGGTGAAGAAGGTGCGGCTGTTCATCACTCGGAGGAAGTAGGAACCCGTCAGGCAGCCGATGGTGCGGAAGATGAAGTAGAACGAGGTGGCAGAGGCTGCGTCGTTGAGACTCAGGCCCAGGCGCTCCATCAGAATCTTCGGGGCGGTGGTGTTGGTGCCTACGTCGATGCCTACGTGGCACATGATGCCGAGAAACGACAGCAGCACGACGGGCGTGCCCAGCAGCTTGAAGCACTCTACAAACGTGGAAGGCTTGCCCTCGATGGGCTCTTCCTCAATCTGTGTGCCCCAAAGCAGCAGCGTGGCCAGGACACCCACGACGAGGAAGATGGCAAAGAGCACGCGCCAGTCGAGTCCGAATTCGGGAATGGCCTTCGTGGCGCCCCACATGGCCAGATAGGGTGCTGAGAACGATGCGATGGCCTTGATGAACTGGCCGAACGTCAGCGTAGAAGCCAGGTTCTTGCCACCGATGACGCCGCTGACGAGCGGGTTGAGCGACGTCTGCATCAGTGCGTTGCCGATGCCGAGCAGCGAGAAGGCTACCAGCATGATGCCGAAGTTCTCGCCGAACAGCGGCAGCAGCAGCGAGAAGACGGTGACCACGAGCGAGAGCACCACGGTCTTCTTGCGCCCAATCTTGTTCATCAGCATGCCTGTGGGCACACTGAAGATGAGGAACCAGAAGAAGACCAGCGAGGGGAAGATGTTGGCGACGGAGTCGCTCAGCGCGAGGTCTTCCTTCACATAGTTCGAGGCAATGCCTACGAGGTCCACAAAGCCCATGCAGAAGAAGCAGAGCATCAGCGGGATGAGGGTGAGTTTGCTTGATTTTGACATAGCAGTATTTTTTTTCTTAAATATCAATTTCATAATCGCCGCAGGCGACAACTCTTAATTCTTAATGCCATAAACGACAGCCTTGCCGCCTTTCACCTTAATTATATTATATGGCTCGGTGGGGAACACCAGATTGGTCATGGCCATGCGGCCGTCGGCATCGAAGGCCTCCAGCGAGCAGCGGTCTACGAACAGGCGCAGCTGCTTCAGCGCGCCGTGTGTGGGGGCTGTGGTGACGCAGGGGAAGGCCTCGCTGAACGAGACGTCGCCGCTCTTGGTGCGGTCCATGGCGAAGGTCTGCTTCTGGGCGTCGTAGGTCATGACAACGCGCTCGCCGAGGGCGTTCGACAGTTCAATGGTGCAGTTCTGCTTCACGTCGACCACGATTTCGCAGCAGTCGGTGGGTTTCTTCAGCTTGGCGCCGCGTGCGGCCAGCATCTCCTTCGAGGGCACCACGCTGACGTAGGTCTCCTCGCCGTCGTGGAAGAGGCCCAGGTCGCGGGGAATGGAGTTGGCCGAGCGGAACTGCTTCGTGGGCACCTGGTTGGCATACTGCCAGTTAGACATCCAGGCCAGCACCACCCGGCGGTCGTCGGGGGCGTTGTAGAACGACACGGTGGCATAGTGGTCTTTGCCGTGGTCGAGCCATTTGGTCACCTTGGGCATCGACTCGCAGGTGAACTTATGACCATCAAACTGGCCTATGAAATACTGCGTGGCGCTTCCGCCGAACGGGCCGCCGGGGTTGATGTTGCAGAGAAGAACCCACTTGTCGTCAATCTTAAACAGGTCGGGGCACTCCCACACACCGCCGTGACCGCCGTACTCCTTGCCGAAGGTGGACTCAAACTTCCACTGCTTCAGGTCTTTCGACGAGTAGATGTGCATCTCCTGACCGACGGCCAGGATGAGGTTCCACAGGCGGGCCTCCTCGTTCCAGAAAGCCTTCGGGTCGCGGAAGTCGGGCTGGTCGCTCGTGATGATGGGGTTGCCGGCATACTTCTCAAACGTCAGGCCGTTGTCGTGCGAGACGGCCGTAGACTGCGTCTGATGCTGTCCGGCCGAGGTGTAGAAAGCCACCACGCGGTCGCCGTCGACCACGCACGAGCCCGAGAAGATGGTGCCCAGGGCGTCGGCCTCGATGGCCGTAGGCTGAGCCTCCCAGTGGATGAGGTCGCGCGAGGTGGAGTGGCCCCACGTCATGTTCTCCCAGTGCGAGCCGTAGGGGTTCCACTGATAGTAGAGGTGCCACACGCCGTCTTTATAGAACATGCCGTTGGGGTCGTTCATCCAGCCGTAGAGGGGGGTGTGGTGATACTGCGGGCGGAAGTGCTCGCGGTTTGCGGTGTCAAACGAGTCGCTGTACTTCATCTCTCGCCAGCAGGCAAAGTCCTTCACGGCACCCGTCTGTCGGCGGTCGCCGTGGAAGGTGATGTCGAGCAGTCGCATCGAGCCCGTCAGTTCGAGAGGCACGTAGTAGTCTACCTTGTCGACAGCCAGCCGCACGTTGAGCCGCTTCACCGTCTCGTTGCGGTTGTCTACCACGCTGATGTTAGCAATCTCTTCTTTCTCCTGTACGGGCAACAGCAGCACCCGGCTGCCCTGCTTGAGGCGCACCATGGCATGGCTGTCGCCCAGGATTTCCTGAGCGCCG
>JAGBJJ010000069.1 GCA_017934525.1 Prevotella sp. | reverse complement strand
GGCATGAACTCGCGCCTGAACCTCTCGCTGCGCGAGCGGCGCGGACTGGTGTATTCGGTGGAGAGCGCAATGGCGAGCTATGGCGACACGGGCGTGTGGTCGGTGTACTTCGGCTGCGACCCGCAAGACCTGAAGCGCTGCTGCCACCTCGTGCACGGCGAGCTGAACCGTCTGGCCGCACGGCCGCTGAGCGCTGCGCAGCTGACGGCCGCCAAGCGACAGCTGCAGGGGCAGCTGGCCATAGCCTGCGACAGCCGTGAGCAGTTTGCCCTCGACCTGGCGAAGAATTTCCTGCACATGGGTGTAGGGCGCGACCTCGACGATATCATGCACCACATAGAGAGCCTCACGCCGTCAGACCTGCAGCAGACCGCTGCCCACCTGTTTGCCCCCAGCCGTGTGCTGACGCTGGTATATCGGTGAGAGAGAATGAGAAACGAAGAAGGCCAACCGTCGCTCTTGACTGGTTGGCCTTTTCTGCAGCAATAAAGTTTTTAGTCACTAAAGCTTCACAGCTTTTCCCGTGAATGTTTTAACTCAAAATAATGATTTTTTATAGAGAAAGCATAGAAATAATTCTTATTCCATTGCGGCGTCTGACTTCGCCCAGCGCAGCGAGTCGCCCGTAGACAGCAGTGAGTCGGTGTTCTGCTCGTAGGCCATGGCCGGCTCGTCGGTCTTCACCTCCACGGCCGCATAGTCGCTCTGGTCGACCCAGGTGTCGTCAGACTTCAGCGACTGGTTGATGGCGTTGCTCAGCGTGAGCACTACAGCCACCACGGCAGCAGCCTTGAAGAGCGGGCGTAGCCTCTCGGTGAGGCTGATGGTGCGTGCCTTCACGGGGGCATGGCCTTCGGTCATGGCCAGCAGGCGCTCGTCGAAGTCCTCGCCCAGCTCCTCCTTGTCGGAGAGGGCGGCGAAGAGGCCTCTGTATTGACGCAACTGCTGGGGCATGTCGGCATCGTCCTGAGCGTAGAAAGCCCTCAAGATTTGCTCCTCGTGCAGCGTTGTCTCTGCAGCGAAGTAGCGTTCCACCAGTTGTTCAATGTATTTATAATCCATATTGTTCTGATTCAGTGTATTTTTGTTTGACGGTTTGACGAGCCCTGAAGATGTTCACCTTCACTTGTTGCTCCGTGATGTTGAGGATAGCAGCAATCTCGCGGTAGGCCTTGCCTTCGATGTCGCGCAGTTGCATGCACGTGCGCTGCTTCTCGGGCAGCTTTTCAATCAGTCGTTTCACCAGTTCCACGCGGTCACGGTCGATGGCGTGCTCCTCGGGGTTGGCTGTGTATGACCTGTCGGCCCTGTCGTTCCCTTCGTCGAGCGTAGCGCTTTGGTTGTCCATGCGCTTCTGTCGGTCGAGCGCCATATTGCGGCAGATGGTGAGGCAGAAGGCTTCTATGGACTCTATCTCGTCCCACTGCTCGCGGCGGTTCCATATCTTAATCATCGTCTCCTGCACAATGTCCTCTGCCTCCGCATGGTTGAGAGTGATGCGGAGGGCCAGCCTGTAGAGCTCGTTCTTCAGTGGCAGGATATCAGTCCGGAAACTTATCTTTTTCATCCTCTCTGTATTTGAAGACGATTGAGTGGCACCAAAAGTTACAGCAAGGGGGCGTTTTTTTCAAAAAAAAAATCGAAGCGCGAATCATTCATCATTCAGGAATCCTCACCCACAGGGCCTCGTGGGTGAAGCCTCGCGGCGAGCGCAGCGTGAAGCGGTAGGCGCGGCCGCGCTCGAAGCCCCAGGCGTTGAACTGCGTGATGCTGCGCACGGGGCGGCCGTCGATGGCCGTGACGACATCACCCTCGCGGAACCCCTGCCGGTAGGGCTCGCCGCCCTCCCACACCAGTCCGACGGCAGGCATGCCCTGCTGTGCCACGAAGGCTATCTCCAGCTGCGCGTTGCCCACGCGGCACTCCTGGCCGCCCTCGTAGGGCATGAAGCGCAGGCGGCGCCTGCGGGGATTGAACACCACGGTGCCCTTCTCGAGCAGCGGGGCCCCGAGGTGGGAGCCCCCTTGCGTGGTGACGGCGTGAACGTCGGTGAAGGTGAAGTCAGAGAGCTTCAGGCGCTGCAGCGCCAGGAAGACCACCTCGCCGCGGGGCTCTGCCCCATAGTTGCCTATGGCGTGGCGCCCCATGGTGCGCCCCTCCACCTGTCGGGCTAGCGGCATGGTGAGCGTCTTCTCGCCCTGGTCGAAACTCTGCTTGTTGATGGCGTAGAACTTACGGCTGCCGGTGTCGAAGAGCACCTCTTCGGTGAACTTGCCGAAGGGGCTGACCGAGACGAAGGGCACGTGGAAGTTGAGGCGGTATCTGGCATCGAAGCCCGGCTCGTCGTCGAAGAAGTCCTTGCGGTCAGACCAGATGATGCGCCGGCCCGCCACATCAATCTTCAGGCTGAGTCCGCGGCACACCAGGTCGAAGCCCAGGATACCGTCGAACGCCCGCCCGCTGACGGCCCGCCGATGCACCGTGGCCTGACAGCCGGTGAAGGTGACGCTGCCGATGGTCATGGGCGGCATGCTGACCACCTGCACCGTGTCGCTGACGCCGATGGCGTCGTGGGCAATCATCTGTCCGGCCCCGTCGCACAGGTCGAGGAAGGGCGAGTCGCTGTATACCACCGTCTGCCCCGACCCCGTGTCGAGCAGGAAGCGATAGGTGGTGTCACCTATCTCAACGGGCACATATATCTGTTGCTGCTGCCACTCCACTTGGATGGTGTCGACAAAATCGCTGGCCGACATCTGTATGTCGAGCGAGTAGCGCGACAGCTGTGCGTGGCCTCCTGTGAAGACAGCGAGGCCCAGCAGCAGCAGTAGTAATCGGTGTGTCGTCATCAGGTATCAAAAAAGAAAGGCTTTTTTACTTATTTCTCACTTCTCATCTTTCACTCCTCACCTCCCGCAAAACCTTCCAGCCATGAAGATGGCGCCGCAGCTCTGCTCGTAGATGAAGAAGAGGAACGGGCGGACGGCATGGAACGTGGGGAGCTTATCGGTGGCCTTCGGCAGCGTGCCCGACGAAGTGACGGGATAGTCTATGACGGGGTAAGGCAGATTAATTCCACGCTCGCCGACGTTGACCACAGTGGCCTGCAGGGCCGTGGTGATGAGCGGCAGCGTGCGCGGCGACGGTGCGCTGATGCCCACATACTGGCCCGTGGTGGTGAGTGCCGTGGTGAGCCCCATAGGCTGCAGCATCTCGGCGAGCGACCACTGCGACGTGAGCGAGAAGCGCGGCAGGGCGATGCTCAGCTTGCTGGGCTTGAAGTCGCGCAGCAACTTCTGCCAGCGGTCGGGTGTGATGAGCGCCAGCAGGTGGTCGATGTCCTGGTCGGCAGCCTTGTCGCTGGGCATGGCTATCACCATGTGCAGGCTGCCGCTGTTGCCGAGCAGCAGGTCGATGGCCTGCATCGAGTCATCGGCCATGTAGGGCACCGAGTCAGGCAGCCACATGATGGGCATGCTGAGTTTGTTTCCGTCGCGGTCGGTGAAGGTGCGCGCCTTCGTATTGTTAGAGTCAAACTGATGGTTCCACGCCACGTCGGCAGCCGTGGCGTTGGCCATAAAGGTCAGGCCCTGTGGCGACAGCGTGCCCGGTGCCACCAGCTGCGTGAGCAGACCGCCGGTCTTGTCGGCGAAGGGCTGATTGATGCGCGCAGGCGTCTCGTCCTGAGCGAAGTCGAGCCATCCGACCGGTGCGCTGTAGCATTCGTCGAGGTCTTTCACATAACCCTCGTGCAGCGAGGCTCCGCCGCCGCTGTTGCCGTAGAGGGCGTTGGCGAAGTCAACCTTCATGTCAGTGTCGAGGTCGGGATTAGCCTTCAGTATGGTCCTAAACAGGCCGTTGACAATATCCACAGGGCAGTCGGTTGCGTCAATCAGACGCAGAATCTCGTTGCGCGTGTCTACGGCCGCAGCGTCGGCCATCATGCCGAGCATCATGGCCGTGCCGAGGGGCGACACCACCATGTTGTCGCGGGTCTGCGAGGCAGCGTTCTGCAGCAGACCGAAGCCAAAGACATTGATGCGGTTTACCAGTTGCTGCTCGTCGGCCGAGAGCAGAATCATGCCAGGGCTCTTGTCATTATGGTGCGTGGGGTCAGGCACCTCTTCAGGGTTTGGCCCGCTGGGACGCTTCACCTCGTTCTCATCATCGCCGCAGGCGGTGGTCAGCACAAGAGCCGTCACAAGCAGCAGGGCAGTCTTCAGAAATACTTTTTTCATGTCGTCAATCATGTTTTGTAAAACAACACTTTATTCCAGATAAGTATAGCCATAGAGTCCGGAGCGGTAGTTCGAGAGAAACTCCTTGCCCTCCTCGAGCGTAATCTTGCCCTCCTTCACGCTCTTCGTCACCCATATCTCCAGCTGGCGCACCAGCTTCTTGGGATTATACTGCACATATTCGAGCACTTCCTCCACCGTCTCGCCGTCGAAGATTTGGTCGATGTGATAGTGGCCATCCTTCACCGAGATGTGCACGGCGGTAGTGTCGCCGAAGAGGTTGTGCATGTCGCCGAGAATCTCCTGATAGGCCCCCACCAGGAAGACGCCCAGATAATATACCTCGTTCCGCTTCAGCGTGTGCACGGGCAGCGAGTGAGAGTTGTGGCGGTTGGTGACAAACGAGGCAATCTTGCCGTCAGAGTCGCACGTGATGTCCTGAATGGTGGCATTACGCGTGGGGCGCTCGTCGAGCCGCTGTATGGGCATGATGGGGAATATCTGGTCGATGGCCCACGAGTCGGGCAGGCTCTGGAAGAGCGAGAAGTTGCAGAAGTACTTGTCGGCCAGCAACTTGTCGATGCTCATCAGCTCCTCGGGCACGTGCTTCAGCGTCTTGGCCAGGGCGTGAATCTCGTGGCACACGCTCCAGTACATCGACTCAATCTCGGCACGCGTCTTCAGGTCAACGCTGCCGTGGCTGAAGAGGTCGAGCACGTCCTCACGAATCTGCTCGGCGTCATGCCAGTCTTCGAGCACGTTGCGTGCCGACAGGTTGTCCCAGATGTCGTAGAGGTCCTTCACCAGCTGGTGGGAGTTCTCGTCGGGCTCAAACTCTTCGGGCATCTCGGGCAGCGAGGCCGTCTCGAGCACGTCGATGACGAGCACCGAGTGGTGGGCAGTCAGTGAGCGTCCGCTCTCGGTGATGATGTTGGGATGGGGCAGCCCGTTCTTGTTGGCCACCTCAACGAAGGTGTAGATACAGTCGTTGACATACTCCTGGATGGAGTAGTTCACCGAGCTCTCCGACGATGGCGACCGCGTGCCGTCGTAGTCTACGCCCAACCCGCCGCCGCAGTCGACGAACTCCACGTTGTAGCCCAGCTTATGCAGCTGCACGTAGAACTGTGATGCCTCGCGCAGGGCCGTCTGTATGCGGCGTATCTTGGTGATTTGCGAGCCAATGTGGAAGTGGATGAGCTTCAGGCAGTCGCGCATGTCTTTCTTGTCGAGCAGCTCCAGGGCTTCGAGCAGCTCGGCACTGGTCAGTCCGAACTTCGAGGCGTCGCCGCCGCTCTCCTCCCATTTGCCGGCGCCGCTCGAGGCCAGCTTGATGCGTATGCCGATGTTGGGGCGCACGTTCAGCTTCTTCGCCTCGCGGGCGATAATCTCCAGCTCGTTCAGTTTCTCCACCACGATGAAGATGTGCTTGCCCATCTTCTGCGCCAGCAGGGCCAGCTCGATGTAGCTCTGGTCTTTGTAGCCGTTGCAGATGATGATAGAGTCGCTCTGGCACTGCACGGCGATGACGGCGTGCAGCTCGGGCTTCGAACCGGCCTCTACGCCCAGGTTGAACTTACGTCCGTGGGATATAATCTCCTCCACCACGGGCTGCATCTGGTTCACCTTGATGGGGTAAACCACGTAGTTCTCGCCCTTGTAGTCGTATTCCTCGGCGGCCTTCTTGAAGCAGCTCCACGTTTTCTCGATGCGGTTGTCCAGGATGTCGGGGAAGCGCAGCAGCACGGGCGGCGTAACGTCGCGCAGCGACAGCTCGTCCATCACTTCGCGCAGGTCAATCTGCGTCTGGTCCTTGCATGGTGTCACGTAGACGTTGCCTTCGTCGTTGACGCCGAAGTAGTTGGTGCCCCAGCCGTTGATGTTATAAAGCTCACGGGCGTCGTCGATGGTCCATTTCTTCATAGTCGTTCAAGGAGTTATTTGGGTTTCTGTTGATGATTCGGGATGATTGAGCAGCGAGAGCAGCTGCTCGATGGTGCTTCTGATTCTGTCGAAATTGTCGAGCAGGTCGACGCTAAGCGTATAGCGTGCCTTGGCGTAGTAGCGCTCGCGCTCGCTCAGCTGCTGCGTCACGTGGCTGAGCAGCTCGTCGGGCGACTTGTCGGCCAGCAGGGGTCGGCGCCCGTGGCCCATCTGCAGGTGTCTGATGAGCACCTGCGGCGATGCCTTCAGATAGACCACCTGCCCCTGGCGGTTCAGGTAGTCCATGTTGTCGAAGAAACAAGGTGTGCCGCCGCCGCAGCTGATGACCACATCCTCAAACTCGGCCACCTCGTGGAGCATGGCCCGCTCTATGCGGCGGAAGGCGTCCTCGCCCCGCTCGGCAAAAATCTGCGTCACGGTGGTATGGTGGCGCGTCTCTATATACCAGTCGAGGTCATAGAACTGCAGTCCCAGTTCTTTAGCCAGCTGCCTTCCCACGGTGGTCTTGCCGGCTCCCATGTAACCGATGAGGATGATGCGTTTCAAGTTATGAGTGATGAATTTGAAATTGATGAATTTCTAATTCTTAGTTCTTGTTCACAATGGCCATGCACTCCTCGTAGCTGAGGTCACGTGCCCGCTCGTGCATCGACTTGGGCAGACGGTAGTTCTTGCCGTCGTAGGCCAGATAGGGACCGTAGCGGCCGTTGAGCACCTCGAGTTTCTCGTCTTCCTCGAAGGTTTTCAAGTGGCGCTGCGCCTCGGCCTTGCGTTTCTCGTCGATGAGCTTCACGGCGTCGGCAATGGTAATCTTCATGGGGTCCTTGCCCTTGGGCAGCGAGGTGTATACGCCTTTGTGGAGCACGTAGGGCCCGAAGCGGCCCGTACCCACCGTCACCGGCTCATCCTCATACTGCCCCAACATGCGGGGCAGGCGGAAGAGCTCCAGGGCCTGCTCCAGCGTGATGGTCTCCATGCTCAGGTCCTTGGGCATGTGGGCAAACTGCGGCTTCTCCTTGTCGTCGGCCGTGCCTATCTGCACCACGGGGCCAAAGCGGCCTATCTTCACGAACACGGGCTTCTTCGACTTCGGGTCGATGCCCAGCTGGCGCTCGCCGGCCTTATGCTCCGAGCGGGCGTTGAGCGTGGCCACCACGGTAGGCTCAAAGTCGGTGTAGAACTGCTTCATCATCTGCTTCCACTGCTCCTTGCCCTCGGCAATCTGGTCGAAGTCCTGCTCCACCTTCGCCGTGAAGTTATAGTCCATGATACCGGGGAAGTGCTCCATGAGGAAGTCGTTCACCACGATACCTATGTCGGTGGGCAGCAGCTTGCCCTTGTCAGACCCCGTCAGCTCCACGCGCTGCTTGTCGCTTATCTGCTTGCCCTTCAGGGTGAGCACGGTGTAGTAGCGCTCCTCGCCCTTCTTGTCGCCCTTCACCACATACTCGCGCTGCTGGATGGTGGAGATGGTGGGAGCGTAGGTCGACGGGCGCCCGATGCCCAGCTCCTCGAGCTTGTGCACCAGCGAAGCCTCAGTGTAGCGCTGCGGGCCCTGGCTGAAGCGCTCGGTGGCGCTCACCTCGCGGCGCACCAGCTCCTGGCCCTCTTTCAGCGGGGGCAGCACGTGCATGAAGTCGTCGCGGTTGTCGTCGTCATCGTCCACCGACTCGCGGTAGACCTTCAGGAAACCGTCGAACTTCACCACCTCGCCGGTGGCGATGAAGGTGGAACCCTCGGGGGCAGTAATCTCCACCGTAGTCTTCTCAATCTCGGCGTCGGCCATCTGCGAGGCAGCCGTGCGCTTCCATATCAGGTCGTAGAGGCGCTTCTCCTGCACGGTGCCCTCGATGCTCGTCTTGTCCATATACGTCGGGCGGATGGCCTCGTGGGCCTCCTGCGCCCCCTTCGACGACGTGTGATACTGTCTCACCTTGCTATATTCAGCTCCGTAGAGCTCCGTGATTTTCTCTTTCGAGGCGTTGATGCACAGACCCGAGAGGTTCACCGAGTCAGTACGCATATACGTGATGCGACCGTTCTCATACAAGTGCTGCGCCACCATCATCGTCTGGCTCACGGTGAAGCCCAACTTGCGGGCAGCCTCCTGCTGCAGCGTAGATGTGGTGAAGGGAGGTGCCGGCGTGCGTTTCTGCGGCTTCTTCTGCACCGACTCCACGGTGAACGTGGCGTCTTTGCACTGCTCTAAGAACTGCTCAGCCTCCTTCAGCGTCTTGAAGCGCTGGCTCAGCGTGGCCTTCACCTCGCTGGCCGAGCCGTCTTCGTTCATCACGGCGAAGACGCCGCCCACGCTGTAGTAGGCCTCGCTCTTGAAAGCTTGTATCTCGCGTTCGCGCTCCACGATGAGGCGCACGGCCACGCTCTGCACGCGGCCGGCCGAGAGCGACGGCTTCACCTTGCGCCACAGCACTGGCGACAGCTTGAAGCCCACCAGGCGGTCGAGCACGCGGCGGGCCTGCTGGGCGTTCACCAGATTCATGTCGAGCGTGCGCGGATGCTCAATGGCCTCGAGAATGGCCGGCTTCGTAATCTCGTGGAACACGATGCGCTTCGTCTTCTCCTCGTCGAGCCCCAGCACCTCACACAGGTGCCATGAGATAGCCTCTCCCTCGCGGTCTTCATCGCTTGCCAGCCACACCTGCTCGGCTTTCTTGGCCTGGGTCTTCAGGTCGTTCACCAGTTTCTTCTTCTCATCGGGAATCTCGTATTCGGGCTCCAGGGTAGTGTCGTCGATGCTCAGCTCGCGTTTCTTCAGGTCGCGTATGTGGCCGTAGCTCGACATCACCTTATAGTCTTCGCCCAGAAACTTTTCTATGGTTTTCGCCTTAGCAGGCGACTCTACAATCACTAAGTTTTTTTGCATACTATATCTGCTTTATTTGCATTATTGTTTGTTTGGGGTGCAAAAGTAAGCAAAAGTTTTTCATATACCTTATATATATATCAGAAATTTTGTTTTCTTAACTTTTCGGCACAGGGAAAGGCGCCGAGGGTTTTCGTTAATCAGAGTTAAAACCACCGACACTTATCACAATATTTACGATTTTCACTCTAACATATGATTTTGTTGAAGCAGCCCGATGTGCTCCTGCCCAATCCTGATGGTAGCTTTGACATCGGTGTACCTGTGCATTTTCTTTTTTTTCGGAGAATATGTAAGCGGCCTTAACTTTCGCAGGAAATAGTAATAAAAAACCATTTCACCCCCCTCCTGACGCGGGGATGAAATGGCTGTTGTCACATAACAAGGTGTTGCCGCATCAACGCATGGCATAGCAGGTGCCGTCGATGGCCTGGCGCACCTGGTCAAGACCGGCCTGGTCGGCACTCACGGTGAGGGTCTGACCGTTCTGCAGGTTGGCCTCGATGGTGCCGTCGGCGTTGTAGCGGAAAATCTCCGTCGTCACGCCGTTCTGCGACATCGACCATGAGTCGTCTGCCTCATTATGTATGAGCAGAGTCACCTCGCCGGTGGGCGATTTGATCTCATAGCCCTGCTTAGTAGTCTTCACAGCATAGTAGCGGCCGTCCTGACCCTTGATTTGCTGGATGGTGTTTGATGCTAAAGGATTGCTGCCGCTCCAGAACTCGATGGTGTTGAGCACGACGGCGTCGACGAGGCAGCAGACGGGGGCGCAGAAGGGCTGCAGGATGAGACCCACGATACCGTTGACAATCTTGCTGCTTGTCATGTTGCACTGCCATTTCTCATATTTATTGAAAAGACTGAACGAACCGATGCACGAACTGCATAAGAATGCTCCGGCGAGCAACACAACTGATACTTTTAAACTAATCTTCTTCATAATAGTATTGTTTTTTTTAGTAAAAGAAAGTTTATTATCGGCGGCAAATTTACACATTTTTCTTTAAAAAAGAAACAAAGAGGCAAAAATTTTTTTTATGATTATCTGCAAATATCTATCCATGTTTCGCTTTCGCTCTGTTTTCTGGAGATGAGGCGAATGATAAATGGCAAAAACATCTCACCTTGACCTCCGCAATTCCCTACTCCACAACTTCTTCGACCGAATACTGGCTGATGAGCTGGCTGAAGAGGGGACTGTGGCGCAAAATGAGCGGATTGCCCACCATAATCATCTGCCGACGGGCGCGTGTGAGGGCCACGTTGAGCTTGCGGTCGATAGGACGCCCGTCTTCAAAGAAGGTGTTGGCCGTGAGGAAACCGAGCTGGAAACGGCGGCTGACGGCAAAGGAATAGATGATGACATCGCGCTGCGAGCCCTGGTAACGCTCTACCGTGTCGACCGACAAGTCGGCCAGCGCGGCGTCGGCAGGGGTCAGCTGCTGGCGGATGAGGGCTATCTGACTGCGGTAGGGCACGATGACGCCCACGGTGCGCGAGGGGTCGAAACGGTCGGCGTAGTAGCTGCGCAGACGGCGCAGCACGTCGACCACCACGGCGGCTTCCTCCTCTACCGTGGCGGCGGGCAGGAAGAGCACACGGTGCATACACAGCAACTGACCGAGACGGTCGTCGGGCGCCGCCGGATAGCTGAGCAGCGACGCCTCTTCCTGATGTGGCAGCGGCACGGTGAGCAGCTGCTCGCGCTGGTAGAAATGGCTGTTGGGGAAGTGGGCCACGTCGGGGTGCATGCGTCCCTGCCGGCGCAGGATGCCGGTGAAAAGCGTGCGCTGCTCGTGGTGCTCCCAGGTGATGAGACGCTCGAAGAGCGACTGGCGACAATCGGTGAGACAGACGGCACGCAGCGACGGCTCACTGACGGCGGCCTCCTCACGACTCTGCATCACCACGGCGGGCAACTGCTTGTGGTCGCCCACGAGCACGAAGCGGCCGATGCTGTCGCTGGCCAGCAGTCCGATGATGGCGGGCTCGAGTATCTGCGAGGCCTCGTCGACCACGCAGAGCGAGAAATGCTTGATTTGGAAGAGATACGACTGCGACGCCAGCATCGAGGTGGTGCCCACCACGACAGGGGTGGCGCTGATGAGCTGCCGGCAAGCGTCGATGCTGGTAGCCGGCTGGCGCTCCAGCAGGCGGTGGTGATAGCGTGCATCGCACGACGAGGCGTAACCTATGCGCAGGTAGGCAATGCCGGCCTCGGTGAGCATGCCGCATATCTCGTCGACGGCCCGGTTGGTGTAGGCCGTCAGCAGCACCGACGTGCCGTGGGCGCCATGCGGGTCGGCAGCCACACCGCCGTCCTGCTGTGACAGCTCTTCTTCCACGATGAAACGCAGCGCCTGCGATGTCTTACCCGTCCCGGGCGGTCCCACCAGCAGGAAGTAGTCGAGCGACTGTTTCTGCCGCAGCACAATGTCGTCGTAGGCAGGGCTGTAGCTGCGCGAGAGGCGCCTACTGAGGTCGTGCCTCGGTGCTCGCTGTCCTAAGAGCAGACTGCGACGCTCGGGCGAGGCCGCCGCAAACTGACAGAGGCTTCGTATGCCCGAGACAGTGCTCATGTCGCTGGCGGCATGCTCCACGGCCCACTGCCTACTGGAGTGCAGGGCGAAGACGTCGGGGTTCTGCTGCCCGTCGTTGAGGGCCACCGTCAGCTCGTCGGCGCCGATGCTGAGGAGCGTGCCTTTATAGAGTATGCTGCGGCGCACGTCGGGCTCGCCGGTGTAGCTGTAGAGGTAGACCATGTCGCCCCGGCGGAAGTTGGAGGGCATGGCGGCGTCGGCATTCTTGTCAAATTGCAGGGTAATCAGGTCGTAGCCGCCGTCGGGGGCCGTTTTCTCGCGCTGCGTCACGGTCAGCGCCATGAAGATGTTGCCTGTCTGCAGCTTCTCGGTCAGCGGCATCTGCCACAGGTCGGCCGTGCATCCGCCGCTGTGCTGCAGCGACGAGGGGCCGCTGCCCAGTTTCTGGCAGAGCTGCTCGCGGTAGACAAACGTCATCATACGGCAGAAATAGTCGTGCTCCAGCGGCGTGAGTGAGCCAAACAGCGCCGCGAGGTCGCGTAGCTGCGGTTCTACGTAGCGCTGGAAGAAGCCGTCGCGCGCTACGCCTTTATAGATGACATCGTTACAGAGCAGCGGCGCGATGCGACCGAAGCCCTCGCGGGCTATGAGCATCTCGGTGGCCACCACCTGGTTGCGTAGCCTGATGGCTTCACGAAACAACGTGCGGTAGTAGTTGACGGCCAGCAACCCCTGCTCTGCCGCATAGCGTGAGTAGAGCAGCCGCGTGTCCACCTGGCTGTCGCTTTTCTGAAAGTTGTAGCGCAGTATGCCGTAGTAGAGCAGCAGCTGCACATAGTGGTCTTCGCGCTGCATGCCGTGGGCGTCATGACTCTGCCGCTCTATCTTCATATTACGCCCTGCCTTCTGCTCCACCAGCAGGCGCATATCGGCCGTCATCAGGTCGACGCGCCCCTGCAGGCCCAGCTGTTCACAGATGAACGAGGGCTCGAGCAGACTGGCGGAAGGGCGCAGCTGACTCACAGCCTCGCGTATGTTGTTCACCTGCTGCTCGGCATCCATCTTGAAGCGCTGTCTGCTGAAACCCTCGCAGGCGCAGAAACGCAGCGGCTGCTCGCGGAAGGCACGCCGCAGCACGTCGGCCGTCGACACCTGCGGCTGGTGTATCACGGCATCGAGGGCCGCACCGGCGAAGTTACCCAGCAGCATGGCTTGTGTGTTGGCGCGGGGCTTCAGTCTGTTGACGGTATAGAGCAGCGGGTGGTGGCCATAGGCTGTGAAGCAGGCGGCCAGCGACGACACATCGACCAGAAAGTCGGGCTCCACCACGATGAGGGCGGGGCGCAGCCACGGCATAGCGGCGCCCCCGTGCCTTTCGGCAGCAGGGGTGTCGGCGGGCCTGTCGGCATCGGCGGCATCCAGCAGGTTGAGCTGCATGCCGGGGCGTAGTATCTTGGCCAGATAGGTCAGGTCGCGCCCATGACTGGTGTCGCCATAGTCTACGGCTACCGGCCCGTGGTCGGTGTCGGCCCAAATGGTGGTATCGTCGAAGTGGTCTACGATGCAGCGTGTATAGCGACGGTTGATGCGTGGCACGTCATCGGCCGGGCGGGCGGTGGGCGGCAGCAGAGCGAGCAGGCTTCCGGGCACGTCGACCCCGAAGAGGGCCGATACAAAGAGGGCTACGGCCCGCAGGTCGTAGCGCCATTCGTCGGTCGTCAGCGCCTCACTCTGGTTAGAGTGGCGTCGCGCCGTCTGCACGGCCAGCTTATCGGCCGCGCGCAGTCCGTGGTGTTTGCAGAGCCAGTCAATCTGCGAGAAAAGGTTGCCGAACGACGGCCCCTGCTGAAAACTGCCACAGGCCACCACCAACACCTGATGCATGCGTCGCAGCCCATCGGCCGTGCATGCTTGTCCGGCCAGTTCGCGGCAGATATCAAACAGCTCGTCGGCCAGCGGGGTCTGCGTGTCGCTCATGTCTCGTGTCATTAGTGAATACGGGAATTCACCTCATGCCCGTGTTCATCCGTTGTTTGAAGATGAAAGGATGAGTTCCACCAGACGCGCCATCTGGTTGGGTATGCGTATCTGCTGCGGACAGTGCTTCAGACAGGCCTCGCAGTCTACGCACTTACGGGCCCACTTGTCGGGCGTCACCACCTTGACATATTCGTCGAGGAACTGGCGGCGCCGGTCGTCGTAGTCGGCAGCCTGCTTGTCGGGCAGGGGCAGCAGCTTGCGCTCCACGGCATCGTTGTAGAAGGCGAAGTTAGCCGGTATGTCGACACCGTAGGGGCACGGCATGCAGTAGGCGCAGGTGGTGCACGGTATGGTGGGTATGCCGTCGATGGCATCGGCCACCTTGGCCAGCAGGGCGTTCTCCTCAGCGCTGCAGCTCTCTAAGGGCGAGAAGGAGCGCAGGTTGTCCTGCAGGTGGTCCATGCGGTTCATGCCGCTCAGCGTGGTCAGTATGTTGGGATAGCTGCCCACCCAGCGGAAGGCCCACGAGGCGATGGAGTCATCGGGGCGCCGCTGCTTCATTTGCTGCTGCCACTCGTCGGGCACCTTGGCCAGGGCACCGCCGCGCAGGGGCTCCATGATGACAGCCTGTATGCCGTTGCGCTCGAGCTTCTCATAGAGGTACTCGGCGTCGGCATCGGTGCGCCGCCCGCCTTTGACGGCCGCATGGCGCCAGTCGAGGTAGTTCATCTGTATCTGCACGAAGTCCCAGTGATAGCGGTCGTTATTATCTATCAGGTAGTCGAACACCTCTACGTCGCCATGGTACGAGAAGCCCAGGTGGCGTATGCGTCCGGCACGGCGCTCCTCAAGCAGGAAGTCGAGCAGGCCGTTGTCGAGGAAACGGCCGCGCAGTGCATCCATGCCACCCTGTCCTACGCCGTGCAGCAGGTAGTAGTCGATATAGTCTACGTGCAACTGCTCAAACGACCGGTGGTATATCTTCTTCGACTCCTCCAGCGGCCATGTCTCTTCGCGGTAGTTCGACATCTTCGTGGCCACATAATACGACTCGCGCGGATGGCGCGACAGGGCTGCGCCCGTCTGCCCTTCATTGGTGCCCCGCCCATAGACAGGGGCTGTGTCGAAGTAGTTTACGCCGTGGGCCAGGGCATAGTCTACCAGCTCGTTGACGATCTCCTGCTCTTTCGGCAGGCGCATCATGCCGAAGCCGAGCAGCGAGATGCGCTCACCCGTGCCATGCTGCACGCGGTAGGTCATCTGGTTGTCATCGCCGGTATGCTTTGTGCGCGCAGCGGCGGCCACGGCCTGCAGCGGCTCCAGGGCTGTCAGTGCCAGGGCCGAGCCTACGCCCATGCCCATGCGGCACAGAAACTGCCGACGGCTCAGCTGTCGGGAGTCCTTAGATTGTTCTTTCTTCATAAGCGTATTCGTTTTTAGTTGTTGGCTTTTGGCTGGTTGCCTGCCGAGGGGGGAGCCTCAGCGGCGTATCGTCTTATAGGTACGCACACGGCCGTCGGCATTGGTCTTTCTGACGATGACCAAGCCACGGGCGGCGGCGTTGGTGCGACGCCCCTGCGGGGTGAAGTAGTCGGTCTGCGTGGTATGGGCTGTCACCGACTCCACCGACTCGGTGGCACCCGATGGGAAGCCTGTCACCTCCGCGTTGTCCACGGCGCAGTTTTTGTTGTTGCTGCTGTCGTAGTTGGCCACGAAAGCCACAATCTGCATGTTCTCTTTCACCCATGCATCGCTCACGTCGAACGTCGTGGCATACTCATACTGGTTGCCCATCCACGTGATAGGGTCGCCGAAGTCACTGTTATAGGCCCTGATGACGTGCTGATGACGGTAGTTGCTGCCGCCGCTGGTCTGGTTGACGGCCTTGACATCGTTTTCAAGCAGGTAGACGGTGATGGTGGGGTTCGTTGCATTCAGCTCGTCGCGCTTGCCGCTGACGGTGACGCTCAGCTGCTGCGACGCCTCGTCGTAGCGGGCACTGAAGTTGATTGTCACATGGGCCGGCTCCTGCAGGGTGTAGTCGAGGGCGTTCACAATATCGCTCTGGTCCGGACAGCCGTAGAGGGCGCCGTCAGGCCAAACGGGACGCCGGTCGAACATCATGGCGGGGGCATAGCCCACGCTGAACTTCGACGCCAGCTTCTCGTCGCATGGCTTGGTGAGCCAGTCGGTCTTATAACCACTGTGGTGGCACACGGCGACGGCACGGTCTTTATACTTCTCCATAGAGAGCACATTGTGCAGATAGCCTGCCACGCGCGGACAGTTGCCGCACGGCTCGGTGGTGTACTCCTCGATGAGCACCTTCTTCACCAGGGCAAACTTGGCTTTGATGCTGTTGTTGGCAGGCATCTCGTCGGTGCCGTCGTCGATGGCCGACAGGCTGACCACGATATCGCCATACGACACGGTGGAACGGGCCGGAATCTGGTAGTCTACCACGGTCTTCTCGCCCCAGCCCAGCGGCGCATCAAAGTGGTGGGTGTAGACGTCGTCGGCCAGCTCGTAGCGCGTCTGCAGGGTGAAGCCGCTGACGGTCTGCTGCCCGTTGTTCACCACGGTGACCTTCAGCTTCGTGTTGGCAGCATCGTCGTAAGGGTTGGCCACGGCAGCCGTGAGCCCCAGGTCGTAGTCGGGCACGTTATCGCCCTCGGCCACGGCCTCCACGCTCAGTATGCCGACGGAGCTCATGTCCTCCCAACGCGCGTCGCTGCCCAGCTGCAGCCAGAAGGCATTGTCGAGCGGGCTGCCCACCACTGAGAGGGCAGCCACAGCGGCTTTCTGCCTGTAGCTCATACCGATGTACAGACCCTGGCCGGCAGGTATCGGCAGCGGTTCGTCGAGGGTGGCCTCGTTCCAGCCCTTCACCATCTTCGGCGTGGTCTTCGAGGTGACGACCGCCTCGGCCAGGTTATGGTCCGACAGCGACGAGCGCACCCACAGGCGCAGCGTGTCGACATTGATTTTCGAAGCCAGGGCGGCACGCAGCTTCGTGATGCGACAGCCGTCGTAGCTGGCCAGCATGTCGGCCGGCAGATAGATGGCACCGCTCACCCATGTCTTGCCTTCTGTCGAGATGCTGCCCTTGTCGGCAGCCTCGCCGCCACAGTAGCCCAGCGTGGCGGTGCTTTGGGCCTGCATACTGACAACCGTCATGGCCACCAGCAGCAATGTGAGGAGTCTCTTCATAATTCAACCTGTGATTTCGTAGTAACGTGATTTCGGCATCTCGTGATAACGCCATCCACAGAAAAGGCGGGCGTCAGTCTCTGAAGGCCTGCCAGATCATGTCGGCCGTCTGCTGCATCTCCTCTTTAGAGAGCTGCAGCTTATCCTTGCGGAAGTCCACGTCGGCCTCGCTGTTCATCGGGATGAGATGAATATGGGCATGGGGCACCTCGAGGCCGAGCACCACTTGGGCCACCTTCTTACAAGGGAAAGCTTTGCGGATGGCCACAGCCACACGCTTGGCAAACTGCTCGAAACGTCCGATTTCATCGTCGTCCATATCGAAGATGTAGTCCACCTCCCGGCGCGGGATGACGAGGGTATGTCCCTTTGCCAGAGGATTGATATCAAGAAAAGCATAGAACTCGTCGTTCTCTGCACATTTGTAGCTGGGAATCTCACCAGCAGCAATCTTACTGAAAATATCCATGGCTAAATGAATGATGAATGATAAATTAGGAATGAGAAATAATAAATGGGAAGTGAGAAATGAGGAATGATAAATGAAAAAATATCAATTCATCACTCCTCATTCCTCATTCAAAACTACCCCACCGTGATTTTGTCAATGCGCAGCTTGATGGTGCCGCGGGGAATCTTCACCTCCACCTCGTCGCCCACCTTGTGGTTCAGCAGGCCTTGGGCGATGGGGGTCTGAATGCTTATCTTACCCTCGCGCAGGTTAGCCTCGCTCTCCGAGACGATGGTGTAGGTCATACGGGCCTTGTTGGCCATGTTGGTCATCTCCACCTTCGAGAGAATCTGCACCGAGTCGGCACTCAGGCGCGACGTGTCGACAATCTTTGCCTCCGAAATGGCCAGCTTCAGCTGGTTGATTTTCGACTCCAGGTGAGCCTGTGCTTCCTTGGCTGCCTCGTACTCCGAGTTCTCGCTCAGGTCGCCTTTGTCGCGGGCCTCAGCGATGGCGGCCGATGCTTTGGGGCGTTCGACGCCCTCCAAACGTTTCAGTTCGGCTATGAGGTTGTCATAGCCTTCTTGTGACATGTAAGCCATAATCTTCTATTGTTTTTTTAGTTTATACTCAGCTTTTCGGTCGGTTAGCAAAAAAGAAAGAATCCCGACCTATCTCTGTGAGTCGGAATCCCCATGGTTCTCTATACCTATGTCTTTTTCTTATCCGGTGCAAAGATAGGTATTTTTTTGGAACCCACCAAATTTTTCGGTGAAAAAAGCGAAATGTGAATTCTAAATATGCTCCAGATTATCACAACGAAAAAAATGCAATGCTGATTGATTGCTTTTATTCACCACTGACGAAAAGACAGTCGCAAACTGCTACGTAAGGAGCAGGGCGCTGACGGCGGCGGGATTCTGTGCCCAGAGTAGGGTGTAGGCCTCGTCAGCACCGGCAGGGCTGTCGACGGGCTCGAGGTGCTGAGCCTCGGCCTTCAGGCGGAGCACCTGGCCGATGGTGGGCTTCGCAGCCAGACGGCGCAGGTAGGTGTCGACGGTCTGCGGCGAGATGCTCAGCACGGTCTGACCGCCAAAGGGCATCTCGAGCCACGTCACCTCGCGGCGCTCCACGTCGAGCACACCGAAGATGAGCCCCTTCGAGAGATTCTGCTCGGTGATGCGCACCATGTGGTCGACGGTGGAGGGGTCGTAGGCCACGCCCGTCTCGTCGCTGACGGTCATAGGACGCTCGGCCGACATCCATCCGACGACGAGGCCAGGCTGCAGTTCACCATTGGTGTAGGCATTGCAGGTGAAGACGACACGGCGCACGCCGCGCTGCTGCAATACGGGCAACTGCAGTTCGATATATTCGGCCGTGCCCACGCGGTCGGGGATGTGCTGTATGTCGCCGGAGTGGAGGGCTCCCTCGGGCGCGAGGTTGAAGTAGGAACAGACGTCGGCCTCGGCATCAGTGAGCAGATAGCAGCTCAGGTCCATGTCGAGATGCTGCGCCGGCAGGTCCTTGCCCCACTGCAGGAAGAGACGCAGGGCATTGCCGCTGACAGGGAAGCGCTGCCCCTGCAGGGCGGCAGAGGCATCCTGCACGGTGGCCGAGCGGTCGCCCACGCTGACGGGGATAAAGTCGAGCTGCGGGTCGATATAGATGGTGCGACGCCCTTCGGCGCCCACAGCCAGGGCTGCGAAGCGGCGGCGCATGGCCTCGAGGTAGAGTCCCTCCACCTGAGCCGTCATGCGGCTGAGGGCCTCATCACTATAATGCATCAGCAGCGGATGGGCGTCCACCTGCTTCATGTTGCCGCCGAGCGGACGGGCCACGCGCTTCTCAGAGCGGCTGAACCACAGCTGCGCCTGCGCACCGAGGGTGAGCAGGAGGCGTGGCGCCACCTGGCCGGAAATATCCTGAAAGGCCTTGATGACAGGCTCTGCCCCTAACTGGAGCATGACGGAAAAGAGCCGGCGGGCAAACACGCCGGGGCGCTGCTGCAGCATGCTAAGCGCCTGGTCGGTCTCGCCATGCAGCAGGTGGGCGTCGAGCTCTCCCTGCCAGACGTCGTAGTCGTTGCGATAGAAGCGGTCGAGGAGTACGCGCAGCTGCGCATATTCCGGGCGACGGGCATACTCGCTCAGACGCAGGGCCCGAATGAAGCGCACCCACATCTCGCGTTTCGGGTGCATCGTCTCCAACTGGCGGTCGAGGGACATCGTCAGACCGTTGAGCCACCGCGCCACACGCCGGCACCACGGCCGGCCGTAGCTGAGGCGCAGCTTGTTCTTCGCGGTCATGGCAGCCTCGTCGGCCCTGTCAGCAGAGACTATCATATTCCTGTTGTTCGCATGCGCCTTCTTAATAAAGGTGCGGGGCTCTATGAGCTGCACCTGCCCCGTATGGCGGAACCAGAGGTAGCGCAACACGTCGGCCGGACCGTCGAAGAAGCGGGCGGCCTCGTCATCGCGCCCCTGCTCCACCAGCATGTTGACCACGAGCATGCGCGTCTCCTTCATTGCGATGACAACATCGGCGGGCAGCGGCCGGTAGCGCAATAGCACGCTGAGCTGCTCGCGCTGCGTGGCATCGAGGGCTACGGGCGACTGCAGGAGCGATGCCATCAGACGGTCGAGGTCGGCGTCGCCCCAGAGCGTGAGGAGCTTCAGGCGTGAGCCCTGTCCGAGGTTCACGCCTGTGGCCAGCTGGAAGGGTGTGCCGCAGAAGGGGCAGCCGCTGTAGCGCTCCAGGGGGAACGTGCCGTCGGGGATGAAGTGGCCGCAGGAGAGCGTGGTGCCAGGTATATCAGCCTCAGGGTCAGCGGCGCGAATGATGTTGGCCACATAGGTGACGAAGTGATCCCAGCGGCTCTCGCCGGTAGGCGTCAGCCATCCCTTGACGAGCGAGGCCCAGTTCAGGTTGGTGCCCATCACGTCGTTGATGGCGCCGAGCACACTCTCCTGCTGCGGCTCGCTGAGGCCGTTGAGGGCATGCAGCAGCGGCTCGTCGGGGGTGAATCCCATCTGACGCAGTTGGGCAACGAGAGAAAGTGTTCGCGTGGTGGCTTCGCTCACAGGTGTGACATCAGGCAGATAGAGTGCCCTCTGGCGAAGCGAGACTTTTAGTAAATCCTGGTTCATAAGCTAAGGAGAAAGGTAATCGGGGGACTGGAGATCATTCAAATGATGAGAGGGAGTAAGTCCCCCTTGACCTTTCTTTTGCAAAGATAAGTCTTTTTGCTGAAACGGCCAAACTTTTCGGTTGTTATTTTAGGAAGGGTAGCAAAAAAGGGCGGTTCCATCGCAGTTTTTTGTCGATGGAACCGCTCTTTTTGGCAATCATGCCGTTGACGGCATCAGCGCACCACCGTCTTCTTCGTCGGGCTGATGATGATGCCCTTCGTGGCTGGAGTGACCTGACGGCCCTGCAGGTCGTAGACGCGCCCGTTGCGGTCAGCCTCATCGGTCGTCACGCCACCGATAGCCGACGGCGCAGCATTCTCCAGACTGAAGTAGACGTCGTGGAGGGCCTCGCTGTAGGTCTGCTGCAGCAGCAGCTTCGTCTTGCCATCGGCATTCACCTCGTGGAGGGTGTAGTAGCCCTTGCCGGCATCGCCGCTGATGCCGTCGCCGCCAGCATCCTCAAACTCAATGAGGTAGCAGTCGTCTACGTCGAGGGGCAGGTCGGCAATGACCTTCTTGCGCGGCTCGGTGTAGGGACCTCCCTGGGCCACGACGTCGCCGGCCGAGTTGAGCAGCGTCCAGGTGGTCTCCTCAGGCCTCTGGTCGGTCATGATGGTCAGGCGCACGGCGTTGCGAGCCCTCACGGCGTTGGACATCGTGAGTTTGCGGTGCACCGTCTCCTCGGTGGTGCCGTTGAGGTCGGAGAGCCACAGCTCCACGTCGTTCGTGCCGCCGGTGCTCAGCTGGAAGTCGGTAAAGGCCGGCGTGCGCAGCGTGGCAATGCCGAGGTAGTCGAGGTGTCCGCTCCAGGGCGTAGTCTGCACCTCGCCGTTGATGCTCACGTTGAGGTTAGCCGAGGTGAGCGTCTGGCGCCCCGTGTTGCGCACCACGAGGTCGGCCGTGAAGAGCGGCGAGCAGATGTGGTCGGGGGTGTTCTTCACGCTGAGAATCTTCGCAGCACTGCTGCTGCCCGTGGGGCGCGGCGTATAGAGGGCGTTGAGCACCTCGCCGGTGCTGATATCCTGCACGAAGGTGACGATGCCCAGCTCCGTGGGGTCGTAGTAGTTCTCCACCGTCCACTTGAACTCATAGTTATAAGGTGTCACCTTCGTCAGGTCGGCGTCGAGCTGCTGGCCATTGCCGCCCGTGAGCAGCTTGCGCAGCACGTAGTTCCACGAGCGCTCGCCGTTGGCGGCAGGCTCGTCCCACTCCACACGCTCCTCGACGGCAGCCACGAAGAGGCGCAGGTTTGAGCCGTCGGCGACGCCCAGCGGCTGCAGGCTCACATCCACCGTGAGCTCGTTGTCGTGCAGCTTGGCCTCGGCCTCAATGTTCATTGTGGGCGTCTTGCCCATAGCCCCGTCGATGTAGAGGTCGAGGTAGTCCTCATAGCCCCAGGCGTGCTGCTGCTCGCCATCGACGCGCAGTGCAGGCACACCGCTGACGCCGTAGAAGCTGGCACGTGCCATGACGTCGGCGCTGCTGGCCAGATAGAAAGGGTCCTGCGGCGAGGGGAAGTTGTAGTGATAGGTGATGGCCACCATGTCGCCCATGCGACTGTTGATGGTCTTGTCGAGTGCGGGCGAGAACTCTGCGCAGGGGGCACAGCTGGTGTTGGTGAACTCCTCGAAGAGCACCAGGCGCTTGGCCTCGGGGGCGGGAGCACCGTTCAGGCGGAAGTAGACGTCGTAGACGGCCCCGTCGTAGTCGCCCTGTGTGATGACCTTCGTGCGGCCCTGCTCGTCAACCTGGAACAGCTGGTAATAGCCGTTGCCGTTGACGCCCTTGATGCCATTGCCGCCGGCGTCGAGAAACTCCAGCAGGTAGCAGTCGTCGGCCGTCAGTTCGAAGGGCACGGTGATGAACTTGCGTGCCTCCTGGTAGGGACCGCCCTCGCGGACCACGTCGCCGGCCGAGTTATAGAGTTTCCAGGTTATCTCCTCGGGTTTCTTGTCGGTGTAGAGCTTCATCTGCACGCCGTAGGTGGCCTGCACGGAGTTGCCGAAGGTGGTGGTGAGGCTGTTGCTCTGGGCACTGGTGCCGTTGACGTCGCTCATCCACACTTTCACGTCATTGCGGCCGGCATCGACCAGCTGGAAGGTGTTGAAGCCGTCGAAGACCATCGTGTCGCGCTCCAGGTAGCCGAGGCTGCCCGTCCAGGGATACTGCTTCACCGTGCCGTTCACCTCGACGTTGAGCGTAGCCTTGGTGATGGTGTTGGCACCGTTGTTGCGGATGATTGCCTTGCCATAATAGTTGGGGGTGCAGATAAGGTCGGGCGTGCCGAAGAGGTTCTGCAGCGCCATGAAGTCCTGCTGCTCAGGCTCGCGGCCTGAGAAGGCGGTGCAGAGCACCTCGTGGCTGACGATGTCCTGCAGGAAGACCACGACGCCGAGACCGTTGAGGTCGTCGAAGAAGTCGACGTCCCACTCTGCGTCGTAGCTGTAGGTCTCACCGGCCACGAGGGCGGCGGCCAGCTGATGGCCCGCAGGGGGCGTGAGCATCTTTCGCACGGTGTAGTTCAACTCCGTCTCGCCGTTGGGATAGGCGGCGTCAGGCTCTATGTGCTCTTCGGTGGCGCAGACGAAGAGGCGCAGCCGACTGGCGTCGGACACGTCATTCAGTGCCTTCAGCGACACGGAGACCGAGAGGTGCTTGCCGTCGAGTGTCTTGACGACGCTCAGGTCGTGTGCGTCGGCCTTCATCTGGCTGTAGGTGATGGCCTTGTCGAGGAAGGTGAAGCTACGGTCGCCGAGGTCAGCGCCGTCGACGATGGTGGTGGGCACGCCGGTGACGTTGTAGAAGTCGAGCCTGCTTTTCAGCGCCTCAGCGTCGTAGAGATAGAAAGGGTCCTGCTTGTTGGGGAAACCCGAGTGATACTTCACGGCAACGCAGTCACCCAGACGGTAGCGTATGCAGCTGTCGAGCTGCGGCGACCATGTGGCGCAGGGGCCGCACCCCGTGTTGGTAAACTCCTCGATGAGCACCAGGTGCTTGCGCTGAGCCTGCACGGCGGTCATGGTAAGCAGCATTAGAAAGGCAATGATACTGAATCTCTTATTCATACGAAATATGATTTTAGGAAAAAATTTTTCAGGTTTATGGTGGTGCAAAACTACCAAAAAAAGCACAACAGACCAAATATTCTTCTTCGTTTTACTTCACATTTCTTAAATTGTTAACCGTTTTGCGTGCCACTGAGGGCCCAAACGCCATGCGGCCAGGGCCGGAATGCATGTTGTACCGGCCCTGGCCGCATGGCGTTTGGGCCCTGGTCAGCGAGACTGGGGGCTGAGCAGGCCCGCGCAAAATATCATCTCGCAACCACCTTACGCGCGCTGCCATCTGCCTGCCGCTGCACATAGATGCCGCGCCGGGATGTCGCCCTGCGGCCCATCAGGTCGTAGTTCTGCACCGCATTGCGCGGCGTGCTGACCGTGGCGATGCCTGAGGTGCTCACGGAGCGCACCACCACCTCGTCGAGGAAGAAGCGACGGCCGGGGGTGAACGTGATGAGCACGCGGCCCTCGCCGCAGAGGCGGGTGGTGAAGGTGGTCCACTGGCCGGCCGTCATCTCCATGTCGGGCTGCTCTATCCACACGTCGCCGTCGGCTGAGAGGTGCAGGCTGGCGTCATCGCGGCTCCAGGGGGCAGCCTTGAACGTGAGCTCGAGGGTGTCGCCGCTGAGCATGATGGCCGGCATGGTGACGATGCCGTCGTTGGCCGCATTGCCGAACTTGGCGCAGCGGGCACCGCCGCCCATCACCATCGAGTCCCACCCGCCGTTGTCGGGCATGAAGTCGGCCGAGGCCACGTCGCTGGAGCCTTTGAACACGCCGTCGTTGCCGCCGGTGCCGATGCAGCGGTCGAACGACTCGTAGAAGATGGCGCCCGTGAGGTCGGGCTTGTCGGTCATTGTGGTGTCTACATAGACATACTTCTCTGAGACGGCCTCAAAGCGGAAGCCGATGGTGCCGTCGTCGTGCTGCGTGATGGCCTGCACGCCGCGGTTCAGGTAGAGCCCGCCGTCGGCATTGCCGTTGTAGAGGGTGGCAGCGGGCAGCGAGTTGTTGGTGAGCGAGTCGTTGCCGGTGGTGGCACAGGGATAGGGGTCGCCCTCGATAGAGGTCTGCGTGTAGGCCCCCATGCGACTGTTCCAGTAGCGCTTGTCGTCCTCATTGTCGGCCGGCACGATGGTCAGGCGCTGATGCGTGTTCCATACATCCTCCATGCCGGGCGTCTTGCGGTAGTCGCAGACGCTGTTGACAACGTTAGCCTGCCAGACGCGCGGGTCGTAGTCTACGTGGAGCACGAGCAGTCCGGCGGCGGGCAGGGCCGAGTCCCATCCCGTCAGCTGGCGGTTCTCCAGCAGGTAGTATTCGTTGGTGTTGCCCTGGTTGTAAATAATGTAGGCCTCGCCGTCGTCGGCCAGCGGGCGCATAGCGCTGACCACGGTGTCGCGCTGCAGCTCCACGGGCTCGAGCCATCCGCACACCATGCGCTCGTAGCTGGTGTAGGCGGCCGGGCAGAAGGCTGCGCCGTTGTAGACGCCATTGGCCATGAGGTCCCAGAGGCCCATGCCGTAGTAGCCGTGATAGTCAACGTCGTAGAGGTCAGGCAGTCCCATGCAGTGGCTGAACTCATGGCAGAAGGTGCCGATGCCGCTGGGGCCGTCGGCGCTGGTGAGTTCGTTGGAGCAGGCGTAGGTGTCGATGATGGCGTCGCCTATGCGGTGGCCGTCGCCGTAGATATGCACCCCGTCGCCGTCGGTGACGGAGTGGAGCTCATACTCGTGGGGCCAGATGGTGTTCACGTCGTAGGAGTCGCTCTGTCCCTGTCCGGCATAGAGCACGAACACCTGTTCGCAGTAGCCGTCGCCGTTCCAGTCGTAGAGGGTGAAGTCTACCTGGTCTTTCACCAGCTCGCAGGCCTCTACGACCATCTCCCAGGGATGGGCGTCGACGTCGGTGGTGCCGGGCTGGCCATAGTATTCATAGTTGCGGCTGACGGTGACGGGGCCCACCACGTCGAAGTCGAGTTCGAAGCGGCCCTTGCTCTGGTCGAGGAAGTAGTCTTTCACGCTGCCGCGGTAGTCGCCTTCGCTGAAGCCGCGCTCGTTGGTCACGCGGTCGTAGTAGGCACGGTCGTGGCCCTCGGCAAACTGCTTGTTCTGAAACTCGACCAGGATGACGAGGCCTTTCTGTTTGCCCTCGAAGTGGCCGATGGGCTGACTGCGGCGCGGGGCCTGGCGGCGCGTACTGAGCTTCGACGCCCGCCGGGCGGCCAGCTGCGCGGCGGTGGTCTCCTCGAAGCGGCCGGCTACGGGCTCCACGAAGCGTCGGCCGTCTTCCGACTGCCAGAAGGCGCCGCGCTCGTCGCCGCAGAGCTGCACGCGCAACTGGTTGCCTGCGGGTGTGGTGATGGTGCGCCAGAGTCCCGGCCGGGCAGGGACGGCACTGGCCGACGTAGCCATGAGTGCGCAGAAAAGAAGAGAGAAAATGCTTTTTATTTTCATCTTAAATAGCTTTTTTAGGTTTTCGTGTGCAAAATTACTTTTTTTTCGTCAGTTAAGCTGAATAATGAATGTTAAAAAACACAATTTTATGCTTTCCACTTACTCCATTTAGCAAAAATATGTGTACCACTACTGTCCCGTTAAAGTGGACTAATCGGTCTTTGAAATTATTGAATTACAGTCTTTTACGAGCAATTTTGAGAGTCAACGGTTTTGAATTTGTACCTTTGCAGCCAAATTTAACAGGCTACAATGAACAAAGGTCAAT
>JAGBJJ010000068.1 GCA_017934525.1 Prevotella sp. | reverse complement strand
ATCGACCTGCTGCGCGACACGTGCGTGGTCGTCGTGATGCCCGGCCTGTATGAGCCGATGCCTAACTACCGCTACGACATGGTAATCTATGCCTCGGTGATGATTCATGGCACACCGCTCACCCCCGACAACCAGCACCAGTATTTCATCGGGGCCTATGTGAACGACGAGCTGCGCGGCATCGGGCGGGTGGAAGAGGCCCACGGAGTGACCTACACCGTCATTCGCGTGTGGAGCCCCTACGACTATGGCGAGGAGGTGACGCTGCGCTGCTACTACATAGGGCAGGCCCGCACAGAGCTGTTCCCCGTCACGTTCACCTTCGACGGCGAGCGCCACGGCACGCTGTCGCAGCTTTATCCGCTGGTGCTCGACGAGGACGCTGAGGAGTTCACGCCGACTATCAACATCGACTGGGGTGGTTTCGGAACGGGCGGCGAGATTGAAGAACCCGACACCATTGTGGTTGACATGGGCGCTGTCAATAATGGATAATGAAAGGATTGATAATTGATAATTGTTGAAGCTATGAAACGGAGCTATTCTATACTGAGCATTCTCGTCTGTTCGATGCTGCTGGCATCGTGCAACCTGTTCATCGAGGACGACGACGTGGTGAAGAACTATGGCAACGTGCCGCAACATGAGGGTGACGAATACGAGACGGTGGTGCACGAGACGGGCAGCGGCTGTGACATCAACTATCAGCTGAAGCGCGACGTGCGCCATCTGGACGACCGCGACATGCAGTATATCACCTATGTGGCCCACGACGAGATAGGCGCCCTCATCGAGATACACTATGCCGACAACACGCCCGAGGAGCTGCTGCCTGTGCCGGGCGAGGTGCTCATGAGTGGTGCCAACGATAAGTTTGAGTGGGGCTGCTGCCACCGCCTGCAGCGCCGCGACCACGAGAACGGCTACTACAGCTACATCGGCACGCTATGCAACATCAAGGAGGTCTACGAGACGCTCGAAATCAACGGTACACTGACCACCGACCAGGAGGAGACCTACTACGTGGAGGCGGAGCCCGACGAGGACGAGCCGGCCGAAGGACGCACCCGAGCCGAAGAGGGGTCGTCCACGGGCTACGACAACAACACGGTCGAGGTGAGCTATCTCGACAATGGCTTCGTACTCGGACTCTTTCCCGGCATATCGGTATCGTCAGGGTACGGCCCCGTGGAGGCCGGCTTCAGCATGGAGCGCGAGAAGAACTTCGTGAAGGTGACGCTGCAGGCCAGCTTCAGCGACTTCACCCTGTCTAACCCGATATTCAAGCTGACGAAGACCATCGAGCGCCAGAGCGCCATCAAGGCTTACGGCAAACTGTCGGGAAGTGCCAGCAAGACGTTCCATCCCGTCAGGGGCAAACCGTTCACCATCGGAGGCCTGGTCATCGTGTTCTTCGTCGACATCGGCTTGTCGGCCTCCGTCGGCGTCGAGGGCTCTTACGAAATAGCAACCCACACAAAGGAGGTATGCACCTACACCGTCGACCTGTACAACGGCACCATGACGAAGGACGTACGCGACGTCATCAACGAGCCGTGGAACTTTGAAGGCTCCATAGGCTTCTCGCTGAGCATAGAGGCCGAATTGATGTTCGGATTCGGGTTCTATGGCAAAGTGTTCAGCGTCAGGTTCGGGCCGGTACTAACCTTCTCCCTCGAGGCGCAAGTGCCGCATCGTTCCTACCCGGGCGTCATTGATGCCTCGCGCGAAGAAGGCATCGAAGCGGGATTCAGCATTGGCGGCAAGCTGAAATTCGTTGTCGACCTCACGTTCGACAATCTTTTTGGCAGCGCGAAGAACCTGCAGGACGTGCAGGCCCGTCTTGACAAGGCTTCCGAGATGCTCGACAAGCAAGGCGACATCTATGAAAGCATGAAGGACGACAAAGAAGTGAAGAAATTTGTCAGTGGCGAAGACGACGAATGGGGCATCACCATAGACATTGGCCCATGGAAGATTACCCCTCTGTGCTGGTCGTGGACATGGTATCCCACCATCGACGACAACTCGTTCAAGCTGACGAAATACTGGATTGACGACGAGCGGATGGGCGTGCGCGCCGAATACAAAATCAAGAAAGAGGGCATGCTGGTGGGTCTTCGGGGGAACGAGAGTTATGTGGCCGCCATGCGCGTGATGAATGGCGATGAAGAGGTGGGACGCGTCTACGACGAAGAGAGCCGTTTTGCCGGCCCGATTAAGGGCAGGACGCTTCACTTCACACTCACCGATCTTGACCTGAAGCCCGGAGTGCAATACAAGGCCGAGATATGCTATTATTCCCGAAACGGCGCCTCAGTGGACACCTCACGTCCGGCCGCTACCGACAAGAGCCTGCCTTTCGAGGTGGCTTCGCCGTCGGTCATAGTCCAATCGCTCACGCCCATAGGCTTCGAAGAGAATCCTGACGGCATTGCGAAGAACGGCTATATGTTTGTGTACCTGGTAAAACTCGACTCACGCACATTGGTGGAAGGCAGCAAGGCTATTGACATCTGGAGACTGAGAGAACAAAACAGCGGCTTTAGATTTGACAAGTCGAACAGCAGGCAAAGCATGGATGGCACCTACGTGAGCCACTGGAAGTTCATCAAGCGCACCAACATACCGAAAATGCTGCAGCGTATTGAATATGACATCGACATACTGCCCACGTTCTACCTGGACAGAAATGATGAATCGACGAAACGCCAAGGCAATCATTACAAGGCGAAGATTTACAGCGACGGCACCTACGACATCATCGACGACGGCACGGGCTTCGGCATGAGTGGCCTGCGGTATGCCCCTCGGCGCAATGCCGGCGCTCCCTCGCTGAAGGACCAGCCCGTGGCCTCGTCCTTAGAGGGTGAGTTTGAGGTCATCCTCGAGTCGGTAGAGGGCCCCGACGGCACCGTGGTCTACGAGCGGCCGGGCTTCTCGCCGTCTGCTACTTCTTCGGCATCTCAGCCTCGAGTCGCTCTACGGCGCCTGTGAGGGCGTTGAGCCAGAGGCGTGTGTCATAATGTTTGTTGAAGAGCTCCCCGCTCAGCAGTTCTACGTTTCCGAACTGCGGGGCGGGGTGCTCTGCAGTCTGTAGCTTGTCGATGCCCTGGTAGATGGTGAGGCGCATGCGGCCCGGCACGTTCACGTAGACGCCAGCCTCCCAGGCCTTCTTCTTCGTCTTGGCGGCAGCCTCTTCGTCGGTGGGCGCTATGGCATGCAGGTCTTCGATGGTGATATAGAAAGGCTCGCCCGAGAGGTCGTCGGCATCCACCATGCCTAAGAGCTGCGACATGCGGAAGAGCAGGGTGCGGTCGCAGGGACGGTCGGGCACGATGACGAAGTCGGTCTCCACGGTGTCGCGTATGGTCGTACCGACGAAGAGTGATGACAGAGCCTGCTCCTGCTCGTCGATTCGGCTGAGCATCAGTCGCAGCTGCTCGCCGTCCTTCGGCATAAAGTCGGCCTGGCCCTTGATGAGCAGTGAGCGGTTCTCGCGCAGGTCGTATATCTCGCTGGCCGTCAGTTCTGCCATCTTCGCCGTGCTGCCGGCAGAGAGAATCTCTTCGGTCAGGTAGGAGCGGGGAGACGGTCCCACGGTCTTGGCGGTGCCTTTCTGCCCTCCCACTTGGGAAAGGAAGTCTTGGGCGGAAGTGGCAGTCGTCCCTCTAAGGGGAGCTCCAGTATTAATTCCCAGCAGCCGACCGTCGTCGCTCAGCTGTATGTTGACTGCCACTGAACGAGGATCAAACTTCAAGGCGTAGCACTTGCTTGTGTCGGCCACGGGCTCTGGTGTCTGTCGTATGGCCAGCACGCGGTGGCTTACCCACGGCTCTTGTCCGGCATCGCTCCGTCGCAGGTATTTCTGTGCGTAGCGGCAGAACTCACCTGGCTGGAATGTCGTCTTCTCTGTGACGACGGTGATGCGCACAGCCGTCTTAGGCAGACAGTAGACGGCGCCCTCGGGCGTGGCCCCCGGCATGTACTTCTGCAGCTGTGTCTGTGCCGTGGCGGGCAAAGTGTGGCACATTATGGCGAGGAGTGCCAGTGCCTGTATCGATAGTCTTTTCATTCGCTTGTTCTTTTTTATGGTTATTATTAGTTAATGAGTAATTATAATCAGGCTTGCCGTCTGCCCTCTCCCTTCTGTTGAGTCGCAGCAGTTCACCTTCTCCCCCCTTGTAGAGGGTCAGCGGTGGTCTGCTATTTCTTTGAACGCTTTGGGAAGGTATTGGATGATGTCGGAGGCGATGAGACTCTCCTCGCCCAGGTCGCTGGCGGCGAGGTCGCCGGCCAGGCCGTGCAGGTAGACGCCCAGCACGCAGGCCTCGCGCTGCTGGTAGCCTCGGGCCAGCAAGCCGCAGATGATGCCCGTCAGCACGTCGCCGCTGCCGGCGGTGGCCATGCCAGCATTGCCCGTGGAGTTAAACACGACGTGGCCGTCGGGCATGCAGATGGCGGTGTAGTGACCCTTCAGCACGATGTAGCCATGCAGTCGCTCCGCCAGGTGTCGGGCCTTGGTCAGCCGCTCGTAGCTGTCTACGCAAAGTCCCTCCATGCGGTCGAGCTCCTTGGCGTGGGGCGTGAGGATGATGCCCTTAGGCAGCTGCTGCATCCAGGCGTGCTTGGCGGCGAGGATATTCAGCGCGTCGGCATCGGCCACCACGGGGCATTGGGCGCGCCTGAGCTGTGCAATCATGGCGATGCCCGTTTGCTCACCGACGCCCAGTCCGGGGCCGATGGCCAGCGCCTGGTAGTCGTCAGTGGGCACGGGTTCTGAGAAGAACGTCTCCTCGCGGTCCATATGGAGCACTGCCTCAGGCACGAGGTTTTGCAGGATGGCCGCGTTGCGCTTGGGTGTGTGCACCGTCACCTTGCCGGCACCCGTGCGCAGACATGCCTTGGTGCAGAGTGCGGCGGCTCCGGCCATGCCGTAGCTGCCGGCCACGATGAGGGCGCGCCCCATCTGGCCCTTGTGGGCAAACGGGTCGCGGGGGCGCAGCAGCGCCGCCACGTCGGAGCGGTTGGTCAGGGTGTACTGCGCATCAATCTTGTCGGTGCCCTCACGGCTTAGTCCGATGTCGAGCACATGCAGTTCACCGATGAACTGCTGGTTCTCGGCGAAGAGGAAGGCCAGCTTCGTATGTTGGAAGGTGAGCGTCAGCGTGGCGCGTATGACGTTGGCTCGCACATTGTAGGTGTTGTCTTCGGTCATCAGACCCGAGGGCACGTCGATGCTGGCCACTGGCGCGCCGGCGGCGTTGATATACTTCACGAGCGAGGCGAACCCGCCGGCCAGAGGCTTGTTGAGCCCCGAGCCGAAGAGACCGTCTACCACGAGCGTGCCTTCGTCGAGGTGAGGCGGGTCGAACTCCTGCGTCACCTCGGTGAGCTGGTTGTCGCGGCGGTCGAGCAGTCGCTGGCGCATCTCGGCACAGTCGGCCGAGAGGCTGCCTGAGATATTGAAGAGGAAGGTGATTACCTGATAGCCCTGCTCCAGCAGCAGACGGCTGACAGCCAGCGCATCGCCGCCATTGTTGCCAGGCCCGGCGAAGACCACCACGGGCGTGTCTGACGACCATCGGCTGATGAGCTCGCGGCTGACGGCGCGTGCCGCACGCTCCATGAGGTCGATGCTCTTTACGGGCTCGTGTTCAATAGTGTATCTGTCGAGTTCGCGCATCTGTGCGCTGTTGAATATCTTCATGTCTGTTCTCGTTGGTTCGGAAAGTCAGCTGCAAAGTTACATAATCTTTGTCAAACGGCCAAGGCTTTTCGGTTTTTCTTTTCTGCCATTGCTGTCTGACAGGATTCTCGCTGTGCTGCATGCTGACTCTTGCCGGTCTGCCTGAGTGTCCCAAGTGAATGCAGGCTTGAAAAATATGGCGTGGCAGCGGTACAAGTGCCGGCGGCAACTCCTTCGCTCTTTTCCCGTAACTCTGACTCAGCTGAGGCGGTCTCCACACTGAAAAAAGTTTAAATAAAGTCAGGCTTTTATCATGTTTCCCGTAACTTTGCCATCAAAAGATGGCGAAATTACTTCGTCTCTGCAAAAAAAGAAACGAGTTTCTTTGTTATGCGCCCAACTTTTCGTAACTTTGCACTCAAATATTGCAAAAAACAGACCAATGAGTAGAGTAAAATTACTGGATAAGACTTTTGAAACCTCCATTCCCGAGGCAGAGATACTGCAGCGCGTGGCCGTCGTGGCCGAGCACATCAGCCGCGACTATGCGGGCAAGAACCCATTGCTGCTGGCCGTGCTCAACGGCTCGTTCGTCTTCGCCTCTGACCTGATGCGTGCCATCACCATCCCCTGTGAGATATCGTTTGTGAAGCTGGCCTCCTATCAAGGCACCATGTCGACGGGGAAGGTGAAGGAAGTCATCGGCATCAACGAGGACTTGACAGGCCGCCATGTCATCATCGTGGAGGATATCATCGATACGGGGCGCACCATGAAGCGCATGGTGGAGGCCCTGGGCACCCGCCAGCCAGCGTCGGTGAGTGTCTGCACGCTGCTGATGAAGCCCGAGAAGCTGGAGGTGGAGCTCGACGTGAAATACTGCGCCCTGCAGATTCCCAACGATTTCATTGTGGGCTATGGCCTTGACTTCGACCAGCAGGGCCGTGGGCTGCGCGACATCTACACGCTGGTGAAGGAGTGATATGCTTAATTCATTTTTTTTAGTTATGTAAATGTGCAACCACAATCCCCGAAGGGGTCTCGAGGTGGCTCCCTGCTAAGGGTGCAGGGGTATTGCCTCGCTTCACCACCAGTCTGTAGCCTCATTAGCACAAAAGTTGAATAAGTTTAACAAGATGAATTTAATAAAAGTTATTATGAAATATTTATCTTTATATTTTTCATCTTTTATTTTGCTTGCATTTATAGGGTGTGAATTAGATAGTACTGATAATAATACAAACTCTATTATGTCAACTCGGGCAAGTGCTTCAATAGGCATAGGGGAAGCAGATGCCAGCAAGCAACTGATAGCCAATCAACTTTATTCAGAAATAGATACTGGTGGAATTGTATATACATACTTGGATAAACGTTATACAACTGGTATAGTGACAGGGAGATTGAAACATATCAATCCAGATAACAGTGTTACCTTAACAGGCTCTTTCTTTACTAAAGCAAATTTGGCATTGAGTCTTTTAGGAGTAGAAAGGTATTAGTATGAGAAATTCGACGATGATAGCTTGTCTGATGGTATGCTTGCTGTCTTGCAAAAGTAGCCATTTCGATGGGTCTCTGACCGAAACCGTGTCTATGGTGAGTCCTATTCGCGTTGATAGTTGTACGGAAGTAAAAAAGGACAACGTAAAGAAAGAAGCCCGGAAGGAGCCCGAAAGCAGTTGGCCAAGTGAGGAAGGATTGTTTATGGTTCTGCATCCTGACACCATCGCTATTTCACGTGGTTCAGAGATGATGGTAAGAGGTGAGATCTTCAACAATACCGACACCCTGTACGTTTACGATGACGCCTACATAGAGGTATGGAAAGATGGATGGTGGCAATGTCCTAGGCTCGAAAGTGACAGAGAGATAGCCGACCAGCCAGTCAGACGGGTGTTGAAGCCACACCATAAGGAGCGAACGGCAGGGGACTTGTGGGGCTTGTGGAGCTTGGACGGCATCGTCGCCCGCCCGGGCAAGTACAGGCTTGTCAGGCTGATGAAGAACGACGTGACACGGCGCTTCCGTCGGGTGGCAGCGGAATTCTATTGTGAATGAAATAAAAAAAAGGTTTTACAGAAAAGCTTATGAAGAATATTGTGATTTTCGGTGCCCCGGGCTCAGGCAAGGGCACACAGAGCGACAAACTCATTGAGAAGTATGGCTACAAGCACATCTCTACGGGCGACGTGCTGCGGGCCGAGATAAAACGCGGCACGGAGCTGGGCCGGCAGGTGGCCGCCATCATCGACAAGGGCAACCTGATTCCTGACGAGATGATGGTGGAGATACTGGCTAAGGTCTACGACTCGTTCGGGCACGACCATCATGGCGTCATCTTCGACGGTTTTCCCCGCACCATCCCGCAGGCCGAGGCTCTGAAGACGATGCTCAGCGAGCGCGGCGACTGCGTCAGCGCCATGATTGACCTGGAGGTGCCTGAGACAGAGCTGATGCAGCGTCTTATCCTCCGCGGGCAGCAGAGCGGCCGTGCCGACGACAACGAGGAGACTATTAAAAAGCGCCTGCAGGTCTACCACAGCCAGACGCAGCCCCTCGTGGAGTGGTATAAGCAGGAGGGCCTGTACCACCTCGTGAACGGCCACGGCACCATCGACCATATCTTCGAGAACATCTGCCGCGTGGTGGAGAAATTAGACGCTCTATAGCAATATTATAATACTGTGGTTATCAATTTCATTGTCCTCTTTGTTTGAATGCACTTATATAAAAAAATAGACACCCAGTGCACGGATAATATGGACATAGAGAAGACAATCGTGGCAAGAATGGATGAAACTATCGGAAGTGCTGTTGAGACAAAACTCAAAGCGGATAGTTTCAGCGTGAGTGAGACATCTTGTGGAGAAGATTCTTTAGATAAAGTGAAAAAAGCCTTTCTACATGATTGATAATGGCAGGTGGCGGAGCGCTGATATTACGACGAAGGAGTTTAAGTTTAATATAAAACTGACTTCTTACAGTGTTCTCAAACATTCAAGTGCGCAGTTTTAGTGTCCCTTTGTGTCCAGGTATTTATGTCTATAAAAAAGGAAAGTACAGAGTGAAAAAGACATTCGACGCCAGAGGTTCCCAGAACCCGTCATTCCCTTTATGCGGAATTTGAGGTCATTGAATAGTAAAACTTAAAAAAATGCCCGGGACGATGTTTCCCGGGCTTTTTTTGGCTTATTCCAGAAATATTTGTACCTTTGCAGCCAAAATGCAGAAGAACCATGGCGGAATCAAATTTTGTTGACTATGTGAAGATACTCTGCCGCTCGGGAAAGGGTGGCCGGGGCTCGATGCACCTGAAGCATGTGAAGTATAACCCCAACGGCGGACCCGACGGCGGCGACGGCGGGCGCGGCGGCGACATCATCCTGCGTGGCAACCACAACTACTGGACGCTGCTGCACCTGCGCTACCAGCGCCATATCTTTGCTGAACACGGCGGCAACGGCGGCAAGGACAAGTGCCACGGCACCGACGGCAAGGACGTCTATATCGACGTGCCCTGCGGCACGGTGGTGTATAATGCCGAGACGGGAAAGTACGTCTGCGACGTCACCTACGACGGACAGCTGGTGACTCTGCTGAAGGGCGGGCGCGGCGGACTGGGCAACTTCCAGTTCCGCTCGGCCACCAACCAGGCGCCACGCTTCGCGCAGCCCGGCGAGCCGATGCAGGAGATGACCGTCATCATGGAGCTGAAGCTGCTGGCCGACGTGGGGCTGGTGGGCTTCCCCAATGCCGGCAAGTCGACGCTCGTGTCGGCCCTGAGCAACGCGCGGCCGAAGATAGCCAACTACCCGTTCACCACGATGGAGCCTTCGCTCGGCATTGTGGGCTACAGAGACAATAAGTCGTTTGTCATGGCCGACATCCCCGGCATCATCGAGGGGGCCGCCGAAGGGCGCGGACTGGGCCTGCGCTTCCTGCGCCACATTGAGCGCAACTCGCTGCTGCTCTTCATGGTGCCCGGCGATACCGACGACATCCGCCGTGAGTATGAGATATTGCTGAATGAACTGGAGCAGTTCAATCCCGAGATGCTGCAGAAACACCGCGTGCTGGCCGTCACGAAATGCGACCTGCTCGACGACGAGCTCATCGACATGCTGCGCGAGGAACTGCCCGACGACCTGCCTGTGGTGTTCATATCGGCTGTCACCGGCATGGGGCTCGACACGCTGAAGGATGTGCTCTGGGCCGAGCTCAACGCCGAGAGCAACAAGCTGCAGACCGTGTTGGCCGAGGACACACTGGTGCACCGCGACAAAGACATGGCCGAGTTTGCACAGGAGCTGGCCGACGAGGGCGAGGATGAAGACATAGAATACATCGACGTAGACGACGCCGATGAACTGGAGGACTACGAGTACGCCGACGATGCCGACGATGCCGACGACGCCTGAACCACCGACGATTGACTACACTGCTGGCGACAGTCGTGATAACCTGCCCGCTCGGGGCCGAGATACTAACCTAAATTGTTTCCTTCTTCAAAAAAAAAACATAAAAAAATTCTTAAATATCAAGAAAAAGCAGTAATTTTGCACTCAGAAGATTAAATCGTTTCATTAACCATAAATTTTTTATGCAAAAAAGACTTTTTTCACTGATGACCATGCTGTTGGCTGTAACGCTGACGGCCATGGCCCAAATCACTACGTCGAGCATGGCCGGTAAGGTGACGTTCGACGGCAGCGACGAGGCGATTATCGGTGCTACGGTGCAAGCCGTGCACGAACCCTCGGGCACTCGCTACACGGCAGTGTCGAACGTCAACGGTCTCTTTACCATCCAGGGTATGCGTACGGGCGGCCCATACGCCGTCACCGTGTCGTACATCGGCCACCAGTCGAAGACTCTGAAGGGCATCACCCTGCAGCTGGGTGAGACCTACAACCTCAACGTGTGGCTCTCGGAGAACGCTACGGAGCTCACCGAGGTCGTCGTCAGCGGTAAGGCTTCGAAGTTCGCTGCCGAGAAGACCGGTGCCTCGACCAACATCAACAGCCAGCAGATTGTGAATCTGCCTACCGTCAGCCGTTCCATCACCGACGTGACGCGCCTCTCGCCCTACGGCGGCAATGGCATGAGCTTCGCCGGTGCCGACGGTCGTACGGCTAACTTCACCGTCGACGGTGCCAACTTCAACAACAACTTCGGTCTCTCCGACAAGCTCCCCGGCGGTGGCAACCCCATCTCGCTCGACGCTATCGAGGAGCTGCAGGTGGTCATCTCGCCCTACGACGTGCGCCAGACCAACTTCATCGGCGGTGGCGTGAACGCCATCACGAAGAGCGGTACCAACACGTTTAAGGGTACGGCCTACGTCTATCACCGCAATGAGAACATGCGCGGCGACATGGTGAACCGCGTGGTGCTGCCCACGGCCCGCGAGAAGGACCGCCAGACCACCTATGGTTTCACGCTGGGTGGCCCGATCATCAAGAACAAGCTGTTCTTCTTCGTTAACGGTGAAATCATCAAGACCCCGACGGTGGCCAACCGCTGGCGTGCCTCGCAGAACGGTGTGGCCGATGTGGCACAGAGCATCTCGCGCACCACGCTGGCCGACATGCAGAGGGTGTCGGAGTTTGTGCGTGAGAAGTATGGCTACGACACCGGCTCATGGACCAACTTCCCTGCCGACGAGGACAACTACAAAGTGCTGGCCCGCCTCGACTGGAACATCACCGACCAGCATCATCTGGCTCTGCGCTACAACTACACGAAGAACAACATCTGGAACTCGCCCAACGCTTCGTCGATGGACGGCGGCACCCGCTCGGCCTTCAGCCGTATGTCGGAGTACTCCATGTCGTTCGCTAACTCGATGTATTCGATGCAGAACCTCGTACACTCGTTCTCAGTAGACCTGAACAGCCGCCTCTCGGAGAACCTCAGCAACCAGTTCCTCGCCACGTTCTCGAAACTCGACGACGTGCGCGACTCGAAATCCAGCGAGTTCCCCTTCATCGACATCCTCGACGGCTCGGGCGACATCAACAACTACATGGCCCTGGGCTATGAGCTCTTCACCTGGAACAACGCCGTGCATAACACCATCTGGAACGTGAAGGACGACGTGACCTACTATCTGGGTAAGCACAAAATCACGGCCGGACTGAACTTCGAGCACCAGATGGCCGACAACCAGTATATGCGCAACGGCACGGGCTACTACCGCTACAACAGCGTCGACGACTTCATCAGCGGTGCTACCCCTGAGGTGGTGTGCCTTACCTACGGCTACGACGGCGAGTCGAAGCCTGCAGCACGCGTGCAGTTCAACAAGGCTGGTATCTACGTGCAGGACGACTGGAACATCAACGACCGCTTCAAGCTGACCTTTGGTTCGCGCTTCGACGGTCTGTTCTTCAACAACGGCGACCTGATGACCAACAACAAAATCTATGACATCAACTACAACGGACGCCACATCGACACCGGCAAATGGCCGTCGTCTACGCTGACGCTGTCGCCTCGTGTGGGCTTCACCTACGATGTGTTCGGCGACAAGAGTCTGAAGGTGCGCGGCGGCACCGGCTTCTTCTCCGGACGTCTGCCTCTGGTATTCTTTACCAACATGCCCACCAACGGTGGTATGGTGCAGTATCAGGCACAGCTCAACGCCAAGAACGGCGAGAAGCTGGGCTACTCGATGAGCGACTTCGCCGGCGGTCTGGTGACCGACGAGAACGGCCGCGCCACCATTGCTGCCCTCTACAACAAACTCACCTCGATGCAGAATGCCGATGGCAAGTACATCTTCCCGCAGACCGTGAGCCCCGAGCAAGGCACTGTGCCCAGCTCAATCTCAGCCGTCGACCCCGACTTCAAGATGCCGCAGGTATGGAAGACCTCGCTGGCTGTCGACTACCAGCTGCCTGTCTCGTTCCCCTTCACCGTCACCGTAGAGGGAATCTTCAATAAGATGATCAACGACGTTTGCATCTCCGACTGGAGCATGATGCCCGCCGAGGGCTTCGCCCGCTGGAACGGTGCCGACAACCGTCCTGTGTTCCCCTCCAGCTTCCGTGAGGGCACCAAGGCCTTCGTGCTGGAGAACACCTCGAAGGGCTACGGCTGGAGTGGCAACGTGACGCTGACGGCTCAGCCTGCCGACTGGATCTCGCTGATGGCTGCCTATACGCACACCGTGAAGAAGGAAATCACCGGTATGCCCGGCTCGGCTGCCGAGAGTGCCTTCACCTACGTGCCCACCGTGGCAGGCCCGAACAATATCAAGCTGCACAACTCGCAGTATGTCACGCCCGACCGCTTCGTGGCCAACGCTACAATCCACGACAAGAGCGGCAACCACTACTCGTTTATCTACGAGACATGGCGCGGCGGCTACAACTACTCGTATATGATGGCCAACGACATGAACGGCGACGGCTATAACTACGACGCCCTCTACATCCCCACCGACGGTGAGGCCAGCTACTACGACGCTAACGGTGCCGTGCAGGGCACGGGCCAGTTCCGCTTTGCCTCGCAGGACGACATGAACCGCTTCATGCAGTATGTGCATGGCGACAGCTACCTGAAGAACCATCAGGGCGAATATGCTGAGGCTTACAGCGTCTACTCGCCTTGGGTGCACCGCATCGACTTCGCCTACAAACACGACTTCAAGGTGAATGTGGGCAAGACGATGCACCGTCTGCAGCTCTCGCTCGACGTGAAGAATGTGCTCAACCTCTTCAACTCGGCATGGGGCGTCAGCAAGTTCATGAACAGCAAGCTCAACGAGGGCCGCATCCTGAAGTTCGAGCGCACCGACGCTCAGGGCTATCCCGTCTTCTCGACACCCGCTGCCGTCAGCGCCTCTACGCAGACCTGGGCTCCCAACTACGCTGTTGGCCAGTGCTGGTATGCTTCTGTGGGTATCAAATATATGTTTAATTAATTAATAAGGTGAATATAGTTATGAAACTGAGATATATTTTAGGCGCATTCCTCTCGGCACTGCTCTTTGTGGGATGTTCCGACGACGACGAAGTGGGACAGCTGGGCAGCATCCAGCTCGACCAGACCTACGTCTCGATTCCTGAGACGGGAGGCGATGTGACGGTCACCATCAACGCCAGCAGCGACTGGAAGTTTGACGACATCTACACTGTCGAGGTGACTAAGGATGACGTCAAGGAGAAGCACAGCTTCCCCGTACCTACTACCTATGACAAGAAGAGTGATACGTTTGTGCAGTGGCTGAAGCCCAGCGTCGTCAGTGGCCCGAAGGGCGAGACGAAGGTGACATTCCATGCCGACGCTACGACCGGCGGTCGCGAGGCTGAGCTGCGCATCACCATGGGCGACAACCATCAGTTCCTCGTGGTGCGCCAGGGCTCGCTGGAGGCATCGATGGCCACCTGTGCCGAGGTGGTTGCTGCTCCTGACGGCAAGACCTTCCGCGTGAAGGGTACGTGCACCGCCATTGCCAACACGACCTATGGCAACTGGTATCTGAACGACGGCACCGGCGAGGTGTACATCTATGGTACGCTCGACAAGGATGGCAAGACGAAGAACTTCAGCAGTCTTGGCATCGAGGTGGGCGACGTCATCGAGGTGGAAGGTCCGAAGACGACCTACAATGGCACTGTGGAGCTGGTCGACGTCACTGTCATCAGCATCACCAAGTCGCTCATCAAGCTGATTTCTGAGCCCGTCACGGTGAAGAAAGAGGGTGACGAAGTAGAGGTGAAGGTTGCCTATAAGGGCAATGGCGCCTATGTCAACATCCCTGCTGAGGCTCAGAGCTGGGTGAGCATGACCGAGTCGAAGGCTATTGCCGGCACGAAGACGCTCTTCGAGCAGAACCCTGCTGACACGGCTGTCTTCAAGTTCCGCGTGGCTCCCAACGAGGGCGAGGCACGTCAGGCTGACATCGAGATTAGCTCGGGCAAGTCGTCCGTGGCTTACACTATCACGCAGCTTGGCGGCGTGGCCGACGTGACGGTGGCCGACTTCCTGGCCGCTTCCGTGGGCGAGGCCCAGTATCGTCTGACTGGTGTCATCACCGAGCTCTACACCAACGACCGCCAGGGTAAGAGCTTCTACATTCAGGACTATTCCGGCAAGACGCTCGTCTATCGTGCTGAGGGCTTCATCGAGTCGGGTGCCAAGGCTGGCGACGTGGTGACCGTCGTGGGTCAGCGTGGCGCCTACAACAACAACCCCCAGATGGTCAGTGGCCAGTTTGAGCGTCTCGACCATGTTGTGACTGAGGTCACCATCGAGGAGTTCTTGGCCAAGGAGCCCAACGCCGATGTCTACTATCGCATCAGCGGCACCATCGAGAACATTGCCAATGCCGTCTATGGCAACGTCACCCTCAAAGATGAGACGGGTTCCGTCTATGTCTATGGCTGCTATCCCGGCTGGGGTGCCACGGGCGACTTCCGCAAGGGCCTGTTCGAGAAGCTTGGCATCGAGGTGGGCGACCGCCTGTCGGTTATTGGCGTGCGTGCCGTCCACAACGACTCGCCGCAGTTGAGCAATGGCGTTTACTTCTCGCACGAGAAGGGCCAGTGATGAGTTTATAAAGAAGTAATAGCGAATCTCCCCGATGCACAGCAGAGCGCATCGGGGAGATTCATTTTAATACGCGCGGCAGGCCCTGTTGCTTTGAGCGAAAGGGCTCGTCTCTTTGAGCGTTGGGGCTCGTCGCAGAGGGTGGTGTGGAGGGTTGGGAGAGAATTTTGGCCGGAATCGCTTCAATAACGGCCGCAATTGAAGCGATTCCGGCCAAAATAGTTTGGGGTGTGTGAGCTGTGAGTCAGTCAGAATGATACCGCAGCCTGTCGGTGCTGCCACTGCAGGCTGGCAAAGATGGCCTCATGCTTGCCGCCGTGCCCGCCGTCGTCGCGTCGCATGCTGATGTGGGTGTCGCTCTCTACTTGCAGGTGCGCGCTATAGCTGCCCACATAAAGCGATTGTGCCCCGATGGCCATAGCCACGAGGCACAATGTAATCATGATGACGGTTCTTCTTATTATCCGTAGGGTTTGTTGTCAGTTTCTGTATTGCTGCCAGCCTGCTGTCATGGCACCCGTCGGTATTTAGCCGAGTGAGCTCAGTATTTCAGAATCTGGCCAGGGCGCAGCTTCACCTTCTGCCCGATGCGGTTCAGCTTGCAGATGGCATCGACGGTAGTGCCGTGCTTACGTGCAATGGCAAAGAGCGTCTCGCCCTTCTTCACCTTATGGTAGCGCGACGAGCGCTGTGCAGCTTGCTTCTTGCCGTTCTTCCCCACGTTGGGGCTGTTCACGTCGGCAGGGTTGTAGCCGTAGAGGCCGTTGGCGCCGCGCATCTGTGTGGCCAGTGCCTGGTCGCGCTGGTAGGTGCGCTTACGGTAGGTATAGAAGTCGCCGGTGACGTCCTGGTTGCGGAAGTCGAACATCAGTGCGGGGTTGAGGGCCACGCCGCAGAGGCGGGTCTCAAAGTGCAGGTGCGAACCTGTGGAGCGTCCGGTGTTGCCGCCCAGTCCGATGGGGTCGCCGGCGCGCACTTCCTGATTCTCCCTGACGAGCTGCTTCGACATATGGGCGTAGATAGTCTCCAATCCGTTGGGGTGGCGTATGACGACATACTTGCCGTAGCCCTTGCCCTCGTACTTCACCATGCGTACCTTGCCGCTGAAGGCAGCGCGGATGGTGTCGCCGATGTATACCTTGATGTCGAGTCCTTTGTGCTGGCGTCCCCAGCGTGCGCCGAAGTTCGACGTGATGACGCGGCTGGGTGTCGGCATGCAGAAGTCGCGCAGGTCTATGCGGAACGTGTCGGGCAGTGCCGTTGGGCGGTGGGCGTAGATGTTGTCCCATTCCTCATAGAGGTCGCCTGCGGGCGACTCCCATTCTTCTGTCTGTATGAGCTTCTGCAGAAAGACAGAGTCTACGGCTTTCATTTTCCGGTCGATGGGAGCTTGGCTGGCCAGCAGATCCTGTCCTGCTGCGGGCAGTGCTGCAATGGTGGCCAAGGCTATAAATGCTATCTTCTTTAGTTTCTTTAATATCATAAAAATATCGTTTGTCTGCTGTTAATAATTGTCTGTCGGTTTATCGTATGGCTTCATTTAAAACCCAATGATGCGACGATATTTCCTAAGTACGGATGCAAAGTTACGAAAAAAATGTCAGTCGCGTTTCAGTTGTCGCCACTTTTTGCAGTCTTTTAACTTTTCCGGCCCAACTGTTAATTAATTGTCGGCGGGCGCCGGTCATGAGATAGCGGCCCAGTTGACGTTGGTCTTTCGCAGTTGCCGCAGGCGTTTCCAGAGCAGTTGGTAGCGGTCAGACTGGCAGGTGGGGTCGTTGTCAATAATCTTCTGCGCCTCGTCGCGCGCCATCTGCACGAGCTGTCCGTCGCGGGCGATGTCGGCAATCTTCAGGTCGAAGGCCATGCCGCTCTGCTGTGTGCCCTCCAGGTCGCCCGGCCCGCGCAGTTTCAGGTCGGCCTCGGCGATGCGGAAGCCGTCGTTTGTATCGCACATGATGTCGATGCGCTTACGCGTCTCCTCGCTGAGTTTGAAGGGGGTGACGAGGATGCAGAACGACTGGTCGGCGCCGCGGCCCACGCGTCCGCGCAGCTGGTGGAGCTGCGAGAGTCCGAAGCGCTGTGCGTCGAGGATGACCATCACCGAGGCGTTGGGCACGTTGACGCCCACCTCGATGACCGTCGTGGCCACGAGAATCTGCGTCTCGCCGCTGACGAACTTCTGCATCTCCTCTTCCTTCTCCTTGGGCTTCATCTTGCCGTGCACCTTGCTCAGGCGGAATTCGGGGAAGGCCTGGCGGAGCACCTCAAAGCCCTGTTCCAGGTTTTTCAGGTCAATCTTCTCGCTCTCCTCGATGAGAGGGAAGACGATGTACACCTGTCTGCCCTCGCGTATCTGGCTGCGGATGCCGTCGTAGAGGGTCGTCATGCGGCTGTCGAAGACGTGGGTGGTGCGGATGGGCTTACGGCCGGGGGGCAGCTCGTCGATGACGCTCACGTCGAGGTCGCCATAAAGTGTCATGGCCAGTGTGCGGGGGATGGGTGTGGCCGTCATGACGAGCACGTGGGGGAGGAAACCTTTCCCGACGCCGGAGGGTGCCTTCTCCCAGAGTTTGGCGCGCTGTGCCACGCCGAAGCGGTGCTGCTCGTCGATAACCACCATGCCCAGGCGTTGAAACTGCACGGTGTCCTCGATGATGGCATGGGTGCCTACGAGGATATGCACGTCGCCCGCGAGCAGACCGTCGAGCACCTGCTGGCGGCGCTTGCCCTTGACGATGCCCGTCAGCAGTTCCACGCGGATGGGCATGCCGCGCAGGAAGTCGGCGATGGTCTGCAGGTGCTGCTCGGCCAGAATCTCCGTGGGGGCCATGATGCAGGCCTGGAAGCCGTTGTCGATGGCGATGAGCATCGTCATGAGTGCCACGAGCGTCTTGCCGGAGCCCACATCGCCCTGCAGCAGACGGTTCATCTGGCGCCCCGAGCACAGGTCGCGCCTGATTTCGTGCATCACGCGCTTCTGTGCGCCGGTGAGCGCGAAGGGCAGGTTGTATTGATAGAACGTATTGAAAAGCGGTCCGATGCGGTTGAAGACGGCGCCGCGATACTTGCGCCGCTGGTCGCTGGCATACCTCAGGATATTGAGCTGCACGAAGAAGAGCTCCTCAAACTTCATGCGCATGCGGGCCTTCTTCAGCTGGCGCACGTCAGGCGGATAGTGGAGGGTGCGCAGCGCCTGGTCGCGCCCCATCAGGTGCAGAGCGTCAATAATCTCGGGTGTGATTGTCTCGGGCAGTGGGTCCTTCAGTTTGTCGAGGAGCGTCTTTGTGAGCCGTTCCATGCCCCGTGAGGTCAGTCCGCCCTTCTTCATCTTTTCGGTGGTGTTGTAGTAGGGCTGCATGCCCATGGCCGTGGTGTCAATCTTCGATGCATCGTCGATGTCGGGGTGCTGCACCTGCAGGCGGTTGTTGAACACCGATGGGCGCCCGAAGACGAGGTACTCCGTGCCCACCTTGTAGGTCTGCTTGGCATATCTGCCGCCGTTGAACCACACGAGGTCCATGATGGCAGAGCCGTCGGTGAAGTGAGCCACCACGCGCTCTTTGCGTGGTCCCATGTCGAACGTCTCGAAGCTCAAAATCCGTCCCACCACCTGCACGTAAGGCATGTCGCCCGTCAGTTCGCTGATGCGGTAGACCTTGCTGCGGTCAACATATTTATAGGGGTAATACTCCAGCAGGTCGCCATAAGTCTCTATGGCGAGCTCCTTGCTCAGCAGTTTTTTTCGCTGTGGCCCGACACCCGGCAAGAACATGATGTCTTGCTCTAATAAGGCATAATTCATATTTTGTAATTGACGGTGCACGATGCAGCCTGACGCATGCAGCTTATTGGCCGCTGCCGGTGATAAAGTCGGCCAGTCTGAGGTCGAAGGGCGTGGTGATTTTAATGTTCTCGCGGTTGCCCTCCACCATGCTCACGGCCTGTCCGTAGGCCTCCACCACCGAGGCGTCGTCGGTGAAAGCCTCGCGGTAGGGCTGGCGGTTGGCCGCCTTCAGCAGTTGGACGTCGAAGGTCTGCGGCGTCTGTACCAGGCAGTAGTCGGAGCGCAGCACGTTCTTCTGCGTGGGTCTGTGGCGCAGCGTCTCCACCACGGGCACCACCGGTATGACCGCCTTCAGGCGCCGGGCCTCATCGTAGCAGCGCCGGATGACGCCGACCGACACGAAGGGACGCACACCGTCGTGCACCCCCACCACGCCGTCGGCATCGTCGGGGATGAGCGCCAGCCCGTTCTGCACGGAGTGGAAGCGCGTCTCGCCGCCGTCGGCCAGCATGTAGGCACCGTTGTCTGCCGCCTCTGAGGGGAGTGGAAAATGGTATTGCTCGCAGAGCCTGCGCCAGTAGTCTTGCTGGTCACGGGGCAGCACGAGGATAATCTGCAGCGCCTCGTCGTATTCGCGGAAGCGCCGGATGGTGCGCATCAGTACGGGCACACCGCCCACTGGCAGAAACTGCTTAGGCACTTCGCCGCCCATGCGCAGTCCCTTGCCTCCGGCCACAATAATGACATAGTCCATCTACTTTCCTGCCATCAGATGAACATAACGCATGCCTTCAGCCACTTCGCGAGCCACCTTGTCGCCCTTCAGCTGGCGCAGCAGCTCGTAAGCGAAGGGCAGTGCGGCGGCCGGTCCCTCGCCCGTGGTGAACGGACCGTCGACGGTGCACAGCTCGCCGGTATACTTCGCCCCGTCGAGCAGTTGCTCAAAGCCCGGGTAGCACGTGGCCTTGCGGCCCTCGAGCAGTCCCAGCTGTCCGAGCACCACGGCCGGAGCAGCACAGATGGCAGCCACGCGGCGGCCCGCAGCAGCCTGGTCGACCACCGCCTTGCACACCGTCTTGTTGTCAAAGAGATTCTGCGCCCCCGGCATGCCGCCCGGCAGGAGCAGCAGGTCGGCGTCGGCAAAGTCGCAGTCGGCCAGCAGCATGTCGGCCATCATGGGCACGCCGTGGGCCGACGTCACCAGGGGCATGTCTTCTTCCACCGCCACCGTCACCACTTCCACGCCGCCGCGACGCAGCACATCTACCGGAATCAGGGCCTCGATATCCTCGAAGCCGTTTGCCAGAAATTCATACACTTTTGCCATAAGCTTGTTGATAATGGTTAGACAATTAACGACACAAAAGTACAAAAATAATCTGATAATCCCGCCGTTTACCTTAAAAAACTTCGCACTTCTTGTCTGTTTGAAGGAAAATCATTAACTTTGCAGACGTATTATTGCACCTTCAAATATAGTAATATGTCAGAACGTACACTCCGATTTGCGCTCTTCGGCAATGTCTTCCAGACACCAGTGCCGGCCACCGTGGCCCAGGTGGTGGGCGGGCTGCGACGCCGGGGGGCCCGCATGGCCGTAGACCGCGTCTACTACGACTTCCTGCTGTCGGCAGGCTGTGCCGACCTGGCTGGTGTCGGCGTCTTCGACGGTGCCGACTTCGAGGCCGACTTCGCCGTGTCGATGGGAGGCGACGGCACGCTGCTGCGCACTGCCGGCCGCGTGGGCAGTCGCCAGGTGCCCATCGTGGGCGTCAACATGGGGCGGCTGGGATTCCTGGCCGACGTGAGCAGCGACGAGGTGGAGGACGCCCTCGATGCCATCTGCCGGGGCGACTACACGATTGACAGCCGTGCCGTGCTGCAGGTCACGCTGCCCGGCGGCGGCCACCTTGCCGAGGCGTTTGCCCTCAACGACGTGGCTGTGCTGAAGACCGACACGGCGGCGATGATTACTATCCGCGCCAGCATCGACGGCGAGCACCTCGCCACCTATCAGGCCGACGGGCTCATCGTGTCGACGCCGACGGGCTCTACTGCCTACTCGCTCTCCAACGGCGGCCCTATCATCGTGCCGCAGACGGGCGTCATGCTGCTCACGGCCGTGGCGCCGCACTCGCTCAACATCCGCCCGATAGTGATTCCTGACACGACGGAGGTGGAACTGACGGTGGAGAGCCGCAGCCATACGTTTCTCGTCTCGGTAGACGGCAGCAGCGAGGCTCTGCCCGAGGGCACCACGCTGCGGCTGCGGCGCGCCGACTACGACGTGAAGATTGTGAAGCGCCGAGGTACGCGCTACTTCAGCACGCTGCGGCAGAAGATGATGTGGGGGGCCGACAACCGCGGCTGACCGGAAGAATATAAAAGCTATGAAGTGGAAAGATTTTCTGCATATACCCGAGAGTAAGTACTCGGCCGCAAAGATAGCACGCTGGCTGTGGGCTGCCTGGCGCGGCAACCGTCTGCAGGCGGTGCTCAATGCGGGCATCGGACTGGTGGGCGTGGTGCTCTCGCTGCTCACGGTGTGGGCCATGCAGCGCGCCCTTGACATCGCTCAGGGCGTGCGCGAGGGCAACCTCTACTGGGCTGTGGGCATCATGGCGCTCATCATTCTTTGTGAGTTTGGAGTGGGCATTTCGCGCGTATGGATAAGAAATATACTCGGTGTCAGGGCCCAAAACCGCATGCAGCAGCAGATGCTGGCCCGGCTGCTGCGCTCGGAGTGGCGTGGCCGCGAGGCGATGCACTCGGGCGACGTCATCAACCGCTTAGAGACTGATGTGCAGCATGTCGTCACCTTCCTCACCGAGACGCTTCCTTCGGTGCTCTCCACGCTGGCCATGTTTGTCGGAGCCTTTGTCTATCTGCTGCAGATGGACGTGTGGCTGGCCTTCGTCACGGTGGGCATCCTGCCCGTCTTCATCCTGCTCAGCCGCTATTATATTGCCCAGATGCGGCGCCTGAGCCGCAGCGTGCGCCAGACTGACAGCCACATACAGAGCATCCTCACAGAGACGATGCAGCACCGCATGCTGGTGAAGACCATGGAGGCCGACGACCAGATGCTTGACCGCCTCGATACAACGCAGGCGCAGTTGCGCTCGCGGGTGAAAGAGCGTACGGCTTTCAGCGTGGCCAGTCATCTGATGCTCAACTCGGGTTTCTCCCTGGGCTACCTCGTGGCCTTCCTCTGGGGGGCGCTGCGCCTGAGCCGCGGCACGCTCACCTTCGGCGGCATGACGGCTTTCCTGCAGCTGGTATACCGTATCCAGGGACCTGCACGCGACCTGACGCGCCTGGCGCCCGCTTTTGTGAGTGTATTCACGGCCTCGGAGCGTCTGATGGAGCTCGAGGAGATTCCCGAGGAGGAACAGGGTGAGCCTGTCATGCTGCAGGGGCCCTGCGGCGTGCGCTTCCGTCATGTGTCGTTCAACTATGGTGGCGAGGGCCAGCAGGCTACGCTCTGCGACGCCAACTATGACTTCCGCCCCGGCACTTGCACTGCCATCCTCGGCGAGACGGGCTCTGGCAAGACGACACTCATACGCTTGCTCTTGGCCCTCATCAGACCGCAGCAGGGGGAGATTGAAATATATGGAATCACTCACGAATCCTCAGACTCTGATGATGATGCCGCGCCCTGCGCTTCTGTCTTGTCTCCCCTCCACCGCTGTAATTTTGTCTATGTGCCGCAGGGTAACACGCTGCTTAGCGGTACGCTGCGCGACAATTTGAAACTGGGCAACCCTGATGCTACCGACAGCGAGATGAATGAAGCATTGCGCATGGCCTGCGCCGACTTCGCCTTCCAGCTGCCGCAGGGGCTTGACACCGTCTTTGCCGAGCAGGGCGGGGGGCTCTCTGAGGGACAGGCACAGCGTGTCTCTATCGCACGTGCTCTGTTGCGTCCGGGCAGCATCATGCTTCTCGACGAGGCCACATCGGCCCTCGATGCTCAGACGGAGCAGACGCTGCTTCACAACCTGCTCAGCGACCAGCGCCGCACGGTCATCTTTGTGACGCATCGCGAGGCCGTGGTCGACTATTGCGACCAGGTTGTCAATCTCGGAAGTTAAGGCTTTAGTCTTGTTTTTATGTCCTTACTGCAGCGCAGCGGGGGCCAGAGTGTTTTTGTTCTGGCCCCGTTGCACTGCGTTTTGGGCCTGAAAACATGGGCGGTGATGGACTGTCGCTATGCAAAGACTGGGGTGGGAGCGCTATTCTATTATGGTTTTGCGCGCGCAAATGCTTGCAGTCGTATATCGTAAAAGATGTTAAATCAAGAAACTTTTCTGATGAATTGTTTGGTGAAATGGCACTTTTGTCATACTTTTGCGGTGTACTATTAAACTGGTACACCAAAATGCTGCACAAAAGAATATTTAGTAAGGACTAATCGCAACTGTATTATATGAATATATAAACATTTGTTCATCCACTTAACATCAACGAAATGTCGTATGGTTAACATTCAGAACATCACTTTCTGCTACCCAGGTCAGACACGGCCGGTGTTCAGCGACTTCTCGCTGCAGCTCACAGAGAGTCGCATCTACGGTCTGCTGGGCAAGAACGGCACGGGCAAGTCGACCTTGCTCTATCTTATAGGCGGTCTGCTCCGTGCACAGCGCGGCCTTATCAGTTGCGATAATATGGTGGCGCACCGCCGTCTGCCCGAGATGTTGAGCCATATATTTCTCGTGCCAGAGGAGTTCACGTTTCCCTCCCTGACGCTCCGTGCCTACATAGCCCGCCTGTCGCCGTTCTACCCACGCTTCAGCAGCGAGGTGCTTGCACGCTGCCTGGCCGACTTCGACCTGTCGCCCAGCCTCCACCTGCAGGCGCTCTCGATGGGACAGCAGAAAAAGGTGCTCGTCAGCATCGCCCTTGCCGCCCAGACACCCCTGCTGCTCATGGATGAGCCCACCAACGGCCTCGACATCCCTTCGAAGGCACAGTTCCGCCGCGTCGTGGCACAGCATATGACCGACGACCGCATGCTCGTCATCTCCACCCATCAGGTGCACGATATAGAGCAACTGCTCGACCACCTGCTCATCCTCTCTGCCGACGGTCTGCTGCTCAACGCTTCCGTGGAGGACATCACCGCCCGCTACAGCTTTATGCTGAAACCCGCCGCCCCTCTGTCCGCCCCCAGCTCCGCCCCTGTGCCCGCTTCTGTGGTCGACGGCATCTCCGTCGACAATACCATCCTCTATGCCGAGCCCGCCCTGCAGGGCAACGCCGTCATCACCCGTCGCCGCGCAGACGACCCCGAGACGCCCCTCAACCTCGAACTGTTGTTTAACGCCGTAACGAAAGGAGTCTTGAAATGAAACACTTCAATATGAAACGCTTCGCCCATGTGCTGAGCTATACTTTCAGCACCTCCCGCCGCAACCTGCTGTCGGGCATGCTTGGCATGCTGATGTGCTATCTGCTCATGTTCTTTGTGGCTAACTTCAGTTACAAAGATACGACCGTAAACAGCTCGATGGTCGTCGACCGAGCATACGACATGAGTTCCTTGTGCACCCTGATCTTCGTCATGCTAAGTGTGGGTACAATCTTCCGTCCCGAGGAGTCGAAACAGGGGCGCACGGCCCTGATGCTGCTGCCCGCCTCCAACCTCGAGAAGTTTCTCGGCCGCTGGGTCTACCTATGGGTCTACACACAGGCTGGCTGCCTGATGTTTGCCGTGGCCGACGGTTTGAACTATGTTTACCAATTGACGCATGGGCAAGAGGCTCTCTCCGCCCTCTCTTGTCTGGTGGAGGTAGGGAAAACATCGTCCCTGACGGCCCATGAGGTGGCCATGTGGCGGCTCAGCATGGCCGACCTCTTCCTGGTGTTCATGGCCGTGCATGCCTTCTATCTGCTGGGCAGCACACTCTTGCGCCGCTATGCCTTCATCGTCACCTCGGCAGTGCTCGCCCTGCTGGTGATTCTCTGGTTCTGGCATTTTGAAAGTCTCTTTAGTGCTCTTTCGGCAGAGCGGTTGCTGTGGCTTCTTTTCGCCTTCGCCATTGTCTGCATCATTTTGTTCACCTGGCTGGCCTACCGTGCCTTCTGCCGCTGGCAGCTCATCACCCGCAAATATCTGAGCCTATGACCTTCAACAGCGATAAGCCTATCTTCCTGCAGATGGCCGACCGCCTCTCGGATGAGATTCTGGCGGGCGCGTATAAGGATGACGACCGCATACCCTCGGTGCGCGAGTATGCTGTGCTGCTCGGCGTGAACACCAACACGGCCGTGAAGGCCTACGAGCAGCTTTCGCGTGCGAACATTATATACAATAAAAGGGGCCTTGGCTACTACGTCACGCCCGGGGCTCGCGAGCAGATTCTGAAGGAACGCCGCGTAGAGTTTCTCGAGAAGACCCTGCCCGAATTGTTCCGACAGATGCAGTTGCTCGGGCTTGGCATCGAGAGCATCGTGGGCAAGTGGCAGCACCTGAACCGCTGAAGGCCGCCTTCTGCCCAAGTGTCAAAAAAATAGACGATTTCTATTCATTATACATTTTTCTTATGATAAAATGTCGGCAGTTGCAACTTTATATGTAACTTTGCCGTCAAACAGACAAAAGCAAACAGATGATACACTTAGATGACGTCAACAAAACCTATTATGGTGCGCAGCCGCTCCACGTGCTGAAAGGCATCACGCTCGACATTCAGGAGGGCGAGTTCGTCAGCATCATGGGCGCCTCGGGCTCGGGCAAGAGCACGCTGCTCAATATCCTGGGTATCCTCGACAACTATGACTCGGGGTTATACACGCTGGACGATGTGCCCATCAAGAACCTCTCTGAGCGCCGGGCCGCCGAGTATCGCAACCACATGATTGGCTTCATCTTCCAGTCGTTTAATCTGATTAATTTCAAGACCGCTGTTGAAAATGTGGAGTTGCCGCTCTTTTATCAAGGCGTGTCGAGGCGCAAGCGTCACCAGTTGGCGCTTGACTACCTCGACCGCCTCGGTCTTCGCCAGTGGGCTGCCCATTATCCCAACGAGCTTTCCGGCGGACAGCGCCAGCGTGTGGCCATTGCCCGCGCACTCATCACACATCCCAAGCTTATCCTGGCCGACGAGCCTACAGGCGCCCTCGACTCGAAGACGTCGGTAGAGGTGATGCAGCTGCTGCAACAGCTCAACCAGGAGGAGCGCATCACGCAGGTCATTGTCACTCACGACCCGACTGTGGCCGAGAAAACCAACCGTATCATACGTATCAAGGATGGAGTTATTGAATGAAATATGGCAGACGGCACGGCGCAATAAGCTGCGCACCGGGCTGACGGGCTTTGCCGTGGCATGGGGCATCTTCATGCTCATCGTGCTGTTGGGGGCCGGCAACGGGCTCATCAATGCACAGATGAAGCAGACGGACCGCTTCCTGTCGAACTCGATGATGGTGTTCGGCGGGCGCACCACCAAGCCTTACCGTGGACTGCAGGAGGGCCGCTATCTGCCGCTGAAGGACCGCGACATCGAGGCCACGCAGAACGACTTTCCGCACACGGTCGACGAGGTGGGGGCCATCCTCTCGCAATACTGGCAGACCGTCACGTTCGGGCAGCAGTATCTCACTACCTCGCTGGCGGGGGTATATCCTAACCACTTCCAGATTGACAAGACTGAGATGCTGCATGGCCGTTTCATTAACCAGATTGACCTGCGCCAGAAGCGCAAGGTCATCGTGGTGGGCAACAACCAGGCCCGCGAACTGCTCGGCACGCAGACTTCAGGGCTCAGTCCTCAGTTGTCTGCTTTCATCGGCCAGTATGTCAAGGTGGGCAACTTTGCCTTCCGCGTGGTGGGCATCTACAAAGAGCGCGAAAACGGCAATGCCGATGCTTTCGTGCCTTACTCCACACTGAAGACTATGTATGCCATGGGCGACGATGCCGGCCGAATAGAGTTCACCTTCCACGGACTGAAGACCGAGCTGCAGAACGAACGCTTTGAGCGTTCATACAAGCAGCGTCTCGGCGCCAACCATCAGGTGGCACCCGACGACGAGGATGCTTTCTGGCTGTGGAACCGCTACACGCAGTCGATGCAGATGCAGCAGGGCATCAGCATCATACGCTCTGCGCTATGGATTGTAGGCCTCTTCACGTTGCTCAGCGGCATCGTGGGCGTGTCGAACATCATGCTCATCACCGTCAAGGAACGCACCCACGAGTTCGGTATCCGCAAGGCCATCGGCGCCAAGCCTTGGAGCATCCTGCGCCTCATCATCATCGAGAGCATCATCATTACTTCTGTCTTTGGCTATGTCGGCATGCTGCTGGGCATTGCCGCCAATGAGTATATGAACGCCACGCTGGGCAACATGCAGGTGGATGCAGGACTCTTCAAAGCCACCATGTTCGTCGATCCCACCGTGGGGCTCGGCGTCTGCATAGAGGCCACCCTCGTCATGATTATCGCCGGCACGCTGGCCGGACTGATTCCCGCCCTGAAAGCATCGCGAATCCGCCCCATCGAAGCTCTTCGTGCTGATTAAAAAGAGTTCTCCCCTCCCAACCTGTCCCAATAAATCCCAATAAGTTCCAACCAGTTCCAATCCCCCCCCCTTCAACCATATGCGCATCGACATCGACAACTACCGCGAAATACTCGACACCCTGACCCGCAACAAGTCAAGGAGCTTCCTCACGGGCTTCGGCGTCTTCTGGGGCGTCTTCATGCTTGTGGCTCTCATCGGCGGCGGCCAAGGGCTGAAGGAACTGCTCAACAGTAATTTTGAAGGCTTTGCCACCAACTCGGCCATGGTGTGGGCCCAGCCTACTACCAAAGTATACAAGGGATTCCGCAAGGGACGTGTGTGGTCGATGGAATATAAGGACGTGGAGCGGTTGAAAGGACGCGTGCCTGAGCTCGACGTGGTGTCGCCCGTGCTCTTCAGCAACGGCGGCACAGCCTACTATGCCGACCGCAAGACGACGGTGGGCGTCAATGGCGTGCTGCCTGACTATATGAAGTTCAACGAGCCGAAGATGTTCTACGGGCGTTATCTGAACGACATGGATGTGGCGCAGCGGCGCAAAGTGTGCGTCATCGGCAAGAAAACTTATAAAGAACTGTTTCCCGGCGGAGGTGATCCCTGCGGAAAATTCATCCGTGTGGATAGTATCTACTATCAGGTGGTGGGCGTAGACTACAATGACTCGGGGGCCCTGTCGTTCGGCGCCGAGGCCGGCACTACCATGCTGTTGCCCATCACGCTGATGCAGCAGGCTTACAACCGCGGCTCCAGTGTCGATATGATTGCCCTCACCGGTCGGCCGGGTGTGGTGATGTCGACTCTTGCTCCGCGCATCCGTGAAACCATCGGACGGGCGCATACCGTCGACCCGCAAGATGAGCGGGGCATCATGGTGTTCAACACCGAGGTGCTTTTCCAGATGCTCGACTCGCTGTTCCGTGGCGTCAACTTCCTCATCTGGCTCGTAGGCTTAGGCACGCTCCTGGCCGGCGCTATCGGCGTGTCGAACATCATGATGGTCACTGTGCGTGAGCGTACCGTTGAGATAGGCATTCGTCGCGCCATCGGCGCCACGCCGCGCATGATTCTCTCGCAGATTATCTCTGAGAGCATCGTGCTCACGCTGGTGGCCGGCATGAGCGGCATTCTCTTTGCCGTCATGATTCTGCAGATGCTTGAGCTGGGCAACACGGAGGATGGCATCGTCAATGCTCACTTCCAGGTGCATTTCTGGACCGCCATCCTTGCGGCGGTGGTCATTGCCGCCATGGGAGTGCTGGCGGGCCTGGCCCCCGCGGCCCGCGCCATGAGCATCAAGCCTGTGGATGCGATGCGTGATGAGTGAGACTGAAATGACGAAATAACGAAATAATGTAATAAAAAAAATGAAAAAGTACTTGAAACTGATTGTAGCAGCGCTCATTGCCCTGGTTTTCATCGGCACCTTCGCCTTCCTGTGGCAGAAGAGCCGGCCGAAAGAAGTGGTCTACTCGGAGTTTACGCCCTCAAGGCAGGACATCCGCAAGACGACCATCATCACTGGCAAGATTGAGCCTCGCAACGAGGTGAACGTGAAGCCGCAAATCTCCGGTATCATCACCGAACTGCTCAAGGAGCCCGGACAGACGGTGCAGCAGGGCGAGGTGATAGCTAAGGTGAAGGTGATACCTGACATGGGACAGCTCTCGTCGGCTGAGAGCCGCGTGCGTCTCTCGGCCATCAACCTGCAGCAGGCTGAGAAAGACTACGCCCGCCAGCTCAGTCTGCATGAGCAGAAGCTGGTGAGCGACGAGGAGTTTGAGAAGACGCGACAGCAGCTGCGGCAGGCGCAGGAGGAGAAGGCTGCCGCCGACGATGCCCTGCAGGTGGTGCGCGACGGCGTCTCGAAGTCGAACGCCTCGGCCTCGTCGACGCTCATCCGTTCCACTATCAGTGGCATCATCCTCGACATACCGGTCAAGGTGGGCAATTCGGTCATCAATTCAAACACGTTCAACGACGGTACCACCATTGCCACGGTGGCCAACATGCGCGACCTCATCTTCCGGGGCAACATCGACGAGACGGAGGTGGGACAGTTGCAGATAGGCGTGCCCATGAAGATTACCGTCGGGGCGCTGCAGAATATGCAGTATGATGCCACGCTGGAGTATATCTCGCCCAAGGCCACCGAGAGCAACGGCGCCAATCAGTTTGAGATAAAGGCGGCCGTGATGGTCTCGGCCGACGGGAAGATACGTTCGGGATACTCGGCCAATGCCGAGATTGTGCTCGACGAGGCACGGCAGGTGGTCAGCGTGCCCGAGAGTGCCATCGAGTTCAGCGGCGACAGCACCTTCGTCTATGTGATTGCCGATTCTGCCGACAAGAAGACCTACAATCGCACTGCCGTGGTGACTGGCCTCAGCGATGGTGTGAACATTGAGATTAAGAAGGGCCTCACGCTGAAGGACAAGGTGCGCGGCCCGCAAATCATAACCGATGTCAATAGTCAACAGTAAATAGTTATTTATGAAAAGTCTTCGTCATTGTATCATGGGCTGTGTCGCCAGTGTTGCCCTCATCCCTCAGGCAGCCGCTCAGCAGCCGTGGTCGCTGGAGCAGTGCTGCGACTATGCTGTGCAGCACAATATAGCGGTCAAGCAATATGAAAACCAGTGTAGGCAGCAGGAGCTGCGCCTCTCTACGGCCCGCAACTCACGTCTGCCAGACCTCAGCGGGTCGGTAGGACAGAACTTCTCCTTCGGCAGAGGTCTGACGGCTGAGAACACCTATACCAACACCAACACGTCATCAACGTCGTTCTCGCTTGGTACCAGTGTGCCCTTGTTTACGGGTTTCCAGATACCCAACACCATACGTCTGAACCAGTTGAATCTGGAGGCTGCCACGCAGGACTTGGAGAAGGCGCGCAACGATATACGCATGCAGGTGGCTCAGGCCTATGTGCAGATTCTCTACGACATGGAGATATGCGATGTGGCCCGTAGGCAAATCAGCATCGACTCGGCCCAGGTGGCACGTTTGGAAGCGCTGCTCGATGTGGGACGCGTGAGCGAGGCCGACGTCTCGCAGCAGCGGGCTGCTCTTGCCCAGAGCCAGCTCACCGCCACGCAGGCCGACAACAACTGCCAGCTGGCTCTGCTGGCCCTCACACAGCTCCTGGAGCTCAGCACGCCTGAGGGCTTCACCGTGCAGCGCCCGCTCACCCCAGACAACCCGGCCCCCCTGCAGATTCTGTCTCCCGATGTCATCTTTGCCGAAGCCCTTGGCCTGAAGCCCGAGGTGCGTGCCGGCGAGCTGCGCCTGCAGGCTGCTGAGCGCAGCATCAAGATTGCCAAGGCTGGCCTCTTGCCGTCGCTCAGCTTCAATGCCGGACTGGGCACCAACTACTATACCACCAGCGGATTCAAGAACGACGGCTTTGGCAAACAGCTGCAGAATAACTTCAGCCAGTATCTTGGCTTCAGCCTCAGCATCCCTATCTTCAACCGCTTCTCTACGCGCAACAGCATCCGCACCGCACAGATTGACCGCGAAAACCAGTTGCTGGCGCTCGACAATGTGAAGAAGACGCTCTACAAGGAGATACAGCAGGCCTACTATAACACGGTGGCTGCCCGGCAGAAGTTGCTGAGCAGCCAGACGGCCCGCGAGGCCAGCAGCGAGGCTTTCCGTCTGACGACGGCCAAGTATGAGCAAGGCAAAGCCACTATCACTGAGTTCAACGAGGCCCGCAACAATTACCTGAAGGCCGAGAGCGACCTGACGCAGGCCCGCTATGAATACCTGTATCAGACGGCTCTCATCAAGTTCTATCGTGGCGAGAAGCTCGCCTTCTGACATCGGCTGTCGGCCCGTAATATGGCCGTGCTCTATTGAAAAATGGCCGGAATTGTGAGAAAAGCGGCCGGAATCAAACCGATTCCGGCCGCTTTTCGCTGTGTGTGAGAAGCATTGCCCACGCTGAGCTCATGGCATGCGGCCCCGTCAGCGCAGCACCTTCCTCACCGAACCGTCGGCACCTACCACGATGTTGAGTCCGCGCTGGATGCCACTCAGGCGCATGCCGCTCAGATTGTAGATGCCGTTGCTCTTTCTGTGGCTCACGACAGCCGGGCCGATGCCCAGCTCCTGGTTAATCTCGTCAAGCAGCGCCTGCGACCTCTCGCCGGCATTGGCCACGTAGATGTCGAACACCTTGGCACCGCCGCCATCGCTGACGTGGGCCAGCCGTACGTAGTAGTGGCCCTCCTCGTCAAAGCTGCAGGTGTACTTCTTCCACAAGCGGCTCATGCCGGTGGCTGTAATCTGGTTGCCGATGGTGGTCCACTGCTCGCCGTCGGCCGACACCTGCACCTCGAGTGTGCCGCCCTGCATGTTGGCCAGCACCACCACGTCCATCGGAGCCTTATATCTATCCAGGGTGCGCACGAAGGCATTGGGCTCCTGACCTGCATAGACTTTATAAAACTGCACGTCGTATTTGGTGACAGGGAAGAGCGAGTCTACGTCTTCGGCCGTCATGGGGTGATAGCCGCCCTCATTGTTGCCTATGTCGCTGTTGTCGGGACTGATGTTCTGCCACAGCACCGCCTCGCCCCTCGACCAGATGGCCCATGCCGGCGTGTCGCCAGGCTCGTTGACCACTTCATAGTCGCGCAGGTCATCGTCGGTATAGACTGTCACTTCAATCTCCTCGCCCGTCTCAGGGTCGGTCTGCGTCTCGGTGGTGCCTTCGCCTATGTACATAGAGGCTGCCGAGGCTCCCCAGGAGAACATGCCTTTGCCGTTGGGCACGTCGAGGTGTCCCGGGTTGTTGTCGGCAGTCCATTGCGGAGCCGAGTAGTGGGCTGCCACATCTATCAATACGCGCGGGTTCTTCACCAGCACACGCAGGGTGGCTGGCTCTGAGAACACTTCGCCGCCGGTCACGGCAAAGGCTGTCACCGTCTGGGGCATCTTGATTGTCACGGGCACGCCCGTATACTTCGAAGACTTCAGCGTGTCGGTGGTATTCCCGAAGTTATACCAGACGTCAGCGTCGGCCGACTCGCAGGTCAGCGTGATGAGCGTCAGGCCCTCTTGCTGCTCGTAGCTGATGACCGGCGTCTTGGGCTGCCGGCGTATGTCGGCCACCATCTCGGCCACGCTGCTCAGCGTGTAGCCCTCGGCGATGGCAACGGCTTTCACGGTGCATTCCGTGACCACATTTACCGGGCCTGTGTAGAGTGTGCTCTGCGTGGTAGGCTCCGAGCCGTCGAGCGTGTAGTAGACTTCAGCCTTCGGCAGGTTGGGAGGCGTCATGATGATGTTTGTGTTCAGGTCCTTGTATTCCAGTGTCAGCTTCGGTGGGGCGGCCGCCGTAATCTCGGCTTTCGAGCTGATGAGTATCGACAGCGCATTGTCGATGAGTTTCAGTGTGGCGTTGGTGGCGCTTTCGTTGTAGGGCAGATAGACGTAGCCGTTGTGCGTGATGTTGTGGCAGTGGATGAAGGCCTCGCCTTCGAAGGCTTCCACAGGCACGGCATCGCCCCTGAAGTAGTCGCCCAGCACGATGGCTGCTGCAGGTGCGTTGCTAAACTGAATGGTGCTTTCGCCGTCAATCACGATGATGTCAGTGCCGTCTGTCAGAGAGCTCAGCAGTGGGCTCTTGGCGTCTTTTACGATGCCGAGCGGCGTGGTTTCCACACTTTCGCCATAGCCCCATGCGGCATAGAGCTGGGCATTGAGGTTCAGCATGGGTGTCCAGGGCAGGGCCTCGCGCAGTATGCCGGCATGTGAGGCTGCTGCCGTGGGCGATATGACCACGGCATCGTAGGTCTGCAAGTCAGGTGCCGTCAGGCTCTGGCTGCCCAGGTCGACAGACGTCACGTCGATGTCGTCGCGGCTGCGCAGCTTAGCCAGCGCGGCATCGCCCGAGCCTTCCTCATGTATATAGGCCACCTTGGCGGTCACAGGGTCGTCGCCGTCGCCAATCTGTATGAAGTAGAAGTGCATGCCGCCCACGTTGGCCGTCAGTTTCACGCTGACCGTCTCGGTGTTGTTATTGTAGAGCACCACCGTCGACTGCCCGCTGGAGGCAAACACCGTGTTGCCTTCAGCATCGGCCACGCCCGGGGTTGACACTTTAAAGCCGCGGTCGGCGTTGTCGCCGTGCGGGCTGAACGTCACTGTGAGTTTCTCGCCGGCCGCCACGCCGGGGATGGTGATTGCATCTTCGGCCTTGGCGCCGTTGAGCCAGATGTGTGTATAGTCCGTGCCGCCGTCATAGACCACGTTGATGTGCTTGGCCGACTTGCCGGAGAAGATGAGTCCTTTCGTCTCGGGAATGACCCAGTCGGTGCCGTTCACCTTGCACATGAGTTCTGTGTCGGCAGTGCGGGCCTTCGATTCGGCCCATACGCGGCCGTTGCCCGACTGCTGCGTCCAGTTGTCGGCATCGGCTTCCAGGTTGGCAATGGTTGTTGCACTGAAGCCCTTGGTGAAGTCCCATGTCTTGCGGTTCTGGGCTTGGGTGCCGATGGCAATGAGGCCCAGCAAAATGACAAGTGTAGAAAAATTCTTCATGATGAGTTTAGTTTAGTAATTGTTGGTAAAGTAGTTTGCATGGCAAAAATACAAAAAAAAATGAGGAGTACATTTACGTAGTTCCTCATTTTAATTATTTTTATGACTTTCTGTCAGTTTATCTGTTAGCCACCTTGCGCCCCTCGCTGATGCCGATGCCTTTGCGTCCGTCGGCAGGAGCAGGGCGGCCCAGCGTGTCGAACATCATAGGTGAGCTGCATTCTTTCGAATGATGCAGCCCAATGATGCCGGCAGCCACGCTGCCGAAGGGCGTCAGCGCCTTGCTCGGGCGGCCCTGCGGGGTGAAGGCTCCCATGTTGTAGCTGTTCCACCCCCAGCGGGTGTAGGCTTCGGGCTTCCATCCGCCGTACACCTCAGGCTCCCAGTAGAAGATGCCGGCGCAGCCTTCGAGCTGCTCTGTCTTTTGGAAGAGGTCGGCCATCACGTTGTAGGCGCGGTCCTCGTCCCAGGCGTCGTAGCCCGTCTCCACCAGCATTACAGGCACTTGGAAGCGCTGGTGCAGCCGCTTCACCTGGTAGGCGGCGCTGGTGTTGTCGCTGCTCCAGCCAGCCCAGTCGGGATAGTGCGACAGTCCTATCATGTCGAAGCGGCCGCCATACTGCTTGAAGGCCGTGTAGAACCACGCGTTGTCGTCTTTCGCCTTGTCGATGTGCACGATGACCTGTGCCTCGGGCAGCACCTGCTTCACGGCGTCGTAGCCGGCATTGCTCAGGGCCACATAGCCGCTCCACGTGGCCTCGCCGCTCACGCTCCAGTTGAGTTTCCCGTCGTCGAATATCATGCCGGGGCGCGTCTCGTTGCCCACCTGCACCCAGCGGGGCTCTATGCCTTCATCTTTCAGAGCCTGCAGCACCTCCTTCGTGTGGCTGCTGACGGCCTCCTTTAGCGCGTCGCCTGAGAGAGCTGCCCATGCTGAGGGCTTATACTGCTGTCCGGGATCGGCAAAGCGGTCGCTGTAGTGGAAGTCGATCATCACGTCGAGCCCCGCGGCCTTGGCCCGGCGGGCCTTCACCAGCACATCGGCCTTGTCGCACCATGCCCCATAGTCTGCCTCCGGGTTGACCCACACGCGCAGCCGGACGGCATTCATGCCCGTCTGCCGCATCAGTTGCATCAGCTCCGTCTGCTGTCCGTTCTTGTCGTAGAATTTTTTGCCGTCGGCCTCCATCTCGGTGCACCAGCTGACGTCGGCGCCGCAGACGAACGCTTGTGCGGCGGCGCCCATGCAGCAGCTTGCGAGGGCTGCTGCCACGAATAGATTCCTTATGTTCATGTTATCATTATATAAAAGTTATTCTTCTCCACAGCCAGCGCGGTATGCAGCGCCAGAGACGAGTGACGACGCGCCACCGCCAGTCGACCACGCGCACGTGGCGCTCTTTGGCTATGCTTTCCATCGCGTCGCGTGCCACGTCGTGAGGGTGTAGCAGCATGGGGTAGCGGCGCCCGTCGTTCAGCAGGTCGGTGTCGGCGAAACCCGGTCGTATGTCGGTGAAGCGGATGTTGAGCCTACGGGCTCGCGCCTGTTGTTCGAGTGCCTCGATGTAGACGTTTTGCAGCGCTTTCGTGGCCGAGTACGACGGGGCGGGTCCCAGCCCCTTGGTGCCGGCTATCGATGAAATGACGGCTATGTGTCCTCCGCCGTGCTCTGCCATGTAGCGATAGGCAGCCCCCACCATGCGGGTGAAGCCCACGCCGTTGGTCATCACGGTGTCAATCTCCGTCTGTTCCGTCAGTTGCCGGTTCTGGTGGCCTATGCCCGAGGCGTGGAAATAGAGATTCATGCCGCCCAGCATGTCGGCCAGTTGCTGCAGTCGGTCGGCCGCATCGGGCGCCGTCACGTCGATGGTCATCATGGCGTCGGCCGGCAACTGTCGCAGACGGTCTTCTCTTCTGGCTGCCACGCCCACGCTCCAACCCTGCTCTATGAGGAGCATGGCCACCTCGCGCCCCAAGCCTGACGAGGCGCCCATAACGATTGCTTTCTTCTTCATTTCGTCGGCAAAGTTACGAAATATGCAAGAGAAAAGGGAAGAAAAAACACATTTTCTTTCTTTCTCAGACAAAAAGCAAATAGGATGCAGGCAGGGCAACGCCGCCTCATGGCTGCCGACGATGGGCTGCCACGCCCGCTGCAAACCTTGCTTATCGCGTAATCGTTGTGAAAAGATTTTGCAGAATGAATAAAAATTATTATTTTTGCAGCCTATGAAAAAACAGTTTCAGCAGTCGGCACCCTTGTTTCGTCTTGCGGTTGCCATGGTGGCAGGCATCGTGGCGGCACGGCTGACGGCTTGTCCGCTATGGCTGTCGCTGCTGTTGCTGACTGTCACCACGGTCGTTGCCTTGTTTTGTCGTCGGCATGCCATCATACAGTCGGTGCTCATCGTCGTAGGCTTTGCCCAGCTCGGCATGGCCAGCTGGCAGTTGGGCGGCAGGCAGCATGAGCGCACAGTCCCGGTGAAGACCTGGTTTCTGCAGCAGCGGGAGCATCTGCTCGACCGGTACAGACAGACGACCGGCACCGACGACGACCTCTATGGCGTGCTGGCTGCCATGACGCTGGGCGACAAGCGGGCCCTCACGCCAGCGCTTCGTCAGACCTACAGCATCACAGGTGCCTCGCATGTGCTGGCCCTCAGCGGTATGCATCTTAGCGTGGTCTATCTGTTGCTCACCACGCTGACGCTGAGGCGCCGCAGGTGGTGGGTTGCGCAGGCACTCGTGGTGCTCGGCATCTGGGCCTTCGCCTTCCTCACAGGTCTCTCGCCCAGCGTCATGCGGTCGGCCACGATGATCAGCTGCTATGCTATATTCTCGTTGGGAGGCCGTGGACACTCTACTGTGAATGCGCTGTCGCTGACGGCCATCATCCTGTTGCTCGCCGACGCACGTTCGCTTTACGACGTAGGCTTTCAGATGTCGTTTCTCGCCGTGCTGTCAATCCTTCTGTTCATGCCCTTGTTCGAAGCCATGGTTCCCCGCGACTACCTGTTCTTGCATCCGCTGCAAAAGTGGGTGTGCGGCATGACGGCCGTTTCACTGTCGGCCCAGTTGGGGGTGGCGCCGCTCATCGCGTACTATTTCCACCGCTTCTCCACCTGGTTTCTGTTCACCAATTTCGTGGCTGTCCCTCTGGCCACACTCATTCTCTATGCCGCCCTGCTCACGCTGCTGCTGCCCTGGTGTGCGCCGGTGCTGTTGCTGCTGGTGCGTGCGCTCAATGCTTCGCTCGGGTGGTTGTCGCGTTGGCCCCTGGCCAGTATCGACGGACTGCAGTTTGCCGCATGGCAGGTGGTGCTCATCTATGTGGCCATAGGCTGTCTCTACTTCATGCTGCTGCGGCTGCTGCGTAGGCCGTGAGGTTATGCATGGTGGAGCCGTGTCCCCTGCAACGCGAGAGAGCTGTCACCCATGCAGATGACAGCTCTCTCGCGCGCTTGTAGTGATGGCGCCGGGGTAGGCTACAGGTAGCCCATCCAGCGCAGTATGTCGTTCAGGTTGGCCACTATCATCAGCAGTATGATGAGACCGAAGCCAAAGTATTCGGCCCATATCATAAAGCGCTCTGAAGGCTTGCGGCGCGTAATCATCTCGTAGATGAGGAAGAGCACATGGCCGCCGTCGAGCGCCGGGATGGGCAGGATGTTCATGAAGGCGAGGATGATGCTGAGGAAGGCCGTCATCTCCCAGAAGCGGTGCCAGTCCCACGTGGCGGGGAAAAGGCTGCCTATAGCTCCGAAGCCGCCGAGCGACTTGGCGCCATCGGCCGTGAACACATACTTCAGGTCGTCCACGTAGCCTTTCAGCACATGCAGACCATACTTGATGCCGGCGGGGAAACTCTCGAAGAAGCCATACTCGCGGGTGATGGGTTCATAAAGCTGCTGCGGTGTGAAGCCCAGCTTCAGGTTGGGCGTCAGCTCCACTTCGATGGTGTCGGCCACGCCGCCACGCTCGAAAGCCACGTTGACACAGCGCACACGCATGCTGTCATCGGCCGTGGCAGCCGCCGCCAGCACGTCACTACGGCGAGCCAGCTCGTCGGTGAGCTGTCCGAACGACTCCACCGGCTTGTTGCCAATCATGGTGATGCGGTCGCCGCGCTGCAGTCCGATGTGGTCGGCCGGCGAGTCGGGCAGCACGCTGTCGATGACGGCGGGTATGTAGACACGGGCGAAGACGGGCTCCGTCTTCAGCATGTCGAGCAGGTTGAGGTCGCCGGGCAGTGCTATCTCCACCTGCTGTCCGTGTCGCATCACGGTGACACTCTTCGCCGTGGATATCTGCCGGAACATGTCGCCGCCGAACTTCTTCAGTTCGCCGTGGTCGGTGGCCAGCAGCACGTCGCCGTCCATGAAGCCCAGTGCCTTGGCATCGTCATTAAACTCCATGCCCTGCGACATTTGCGACAGCGGCACGTAGGTATCACCCCAGTGGAACAGAATCATCGAATAGATAAACAGTGCCAGCAGGAAGTTGACCAGCACACCGCCAATCATGATGAAGAAGCGCTGCCAGGCTGGCTTGGTGCGGAATTCCCACGGCTGTGCCGGCTGCTTCATCTGTTCGGTGTCGAAGCTCTCGTCAATCATGCCGGCAATCTTGCAGTAGCCGCCCAGGGGCAGCCAGCCCACGCCATACTCCGTATCGCTCTTCTTGGGCTTGAAGCTGAATAGCTTGCCGGTCCATTTGCCTAAGGTCACATCGAAGAATAGGTAGAATTTCTCAACGCGCACGCCGAACAGCTTCGAGAAGAAGAAGTGGCCGCCCTCATGGAGCAGCACCAGCAGGCTGATGGCGAGCAGGAATTGTAAGAGTCGGATCAGAAAAATCTCCATTGTCTTTTGTATAAGCCCCTAAGTAAAGGGGGTAGGGGGCCTGAACAAGCGTGGAAATCAGACGCCACAATAATATATATGTTATGTTATATGGTTTGGGGGGACTGCGCTTGTTCAGACCCCATCTCCCCCTTGCTTAGGGGGTGTTGAGCAACGCTGCTGCAATGTGCCGTGCCTCGGTGTCGGTAAGGACGTAGTCGTCGTAGGTGGGCGCGGAAATGAAAGTGGCGCGCTGCATGGTCTCGGCGATGATGTCGGCCATCTGCAGGAAGCCGCAGCGGTCCTCCAGGAAGGCACGGTTCACAATCTCATTGGCCGCATTGACGATGCAGGGCATGTTGCCGCCGCGGGCTATTGCCTCGTAGGCCATCTGCAGACAGCGGAACTTCTTCAGGTCGGGCTCGAAGAAGTCCAGATGCTGCGCCCGGAAGAGGTCGAGACGCTCGCCGCTCAGCGGCAGGCGCTGTGGATAGGAGAAGGCATACTGGATGGGCAGCCGCATGTCGGGCACGCCCAGCTGGGCCTTCACCGAGCCGTCCTGGAACTGCACGGCCGAGTGGACAATCGACTGCGGGTGCACCAACACCTGAATCTGCTTGGCGTCGACGCCGAAGAGCCACTTTGCCTCGATGACCTCGAAGCCCTTGTTCATCATCGATGCCGAGTCGATGGTAATCTTCGCGCCCATGTCCCATGTGGGGTGGCGCAGGGCGTCGGCCTTCGTCACAGAGGCCAGCTCGTCGATAGACTTCAGGCGGAAGGGGCCGCCAGAGGCCGTGAGCAGAATCTTGTCGATAGGATTCTGATCTTCGCCGACGAGGCTCTGGAAGATGGCCGAGTGCTCCGAGTCGACGGGCAGGATGGCGGCGCGGTTCTCAATGGCCAGGCGGCAGATGAGCTCGCCTGCCACCACGAGTGTCTCCTTGTTGGCCAGGGCGATGGCCTTATGTGCTTTTATTGCATGAATGGTGGGCGACAGGCCGGCGAAGCCCACCATGGCAGTGAGCACCATGTCAATGGGCTCGGCCTCCACAATCTCGTCGAGGGCGCGGGCGCCGGCATAGACCTTCACGTTGGGCAGGTCCTCCATCAGTGCCTTTAGTTCGTCGTAGCGCTGCTCGTTGGCAATGACCACGGCGGCGGGGTGGAACTGATGGGCCTGCTGGGCCAACAGCTGCACGCGGTTGTTGGCCGTCAGGCAGTATACTTCATAGAGGTCCTGGTGCTCTTCAATCACCTGCAGTGCCTGTGTGCCGATGCTGCCGGTAGAACCGAGGATAGCTATCTGTTTTTTCTGGTGGTTAGACATTGTCTTGCTTTCTCGTTGTTTCTTTTTTTTCGTTATGATGTTATCTTGTTATGACGTTTTTTCTGGAAGTTACAGTTCGAGCAGCCCTTCCGGCAGGTCGATGGTGATGCGGCGGGCGTCGTGGTCCACGTCGGTGATGAGTTCTTCGGCGGCAGGAATGAGTGTGCCGTCTTCCAGTTCGAAGAGAATGTTGGCAGTGGTATCGTCTACGTGGGCGATGCGGCCGACGCTCTTGCCGCTGCGGGCTTCGACTAAATCGAAACCTACAAAGAAGCTCCAGCGTAGCTCTTCCTCGTCGTCGTGCGGGGTGAGGGCGCGGGGGAAGTAGACATCGCAGTTGGTCAGTTCGCGAGCCCGCTCCTGAGTGTCGATGTCTTCCAGTTTCAGAATGGCCGTGGAGTCAGAGCGGAAGCGGTATTCCTCGATGAAGAAAGGAACTAGGATACCGTCGACCTCGATGATGAGGTAGTCGGCCTCGGCGCGGTCAAACACATCGTCATCAAACTGGAACGACAGTTCGCCTTTCACGCCGTGGGCCTTGCCGAGGCGACCGATGCGGTAGACTTCTTCTGGACGAATCATGATTTCTCGTGGGTTTTGTAGCAGGGTTAGGGAATACGCGTGATTTTGGCGCCCAGTGCGTTCAGTCGCTGCTCGATGTGCTCATAGCCGCGGTCAATCTGCTCGATGTTGTCGATGCGGCTGGTGCCCTTGGCACTCATGGCCGCTATGAGCAGGGCGATGCCGGCGCGGATGTCGGGGCTCGACATGCGGCCAGCCTTCAGTTGCAGCTTGCGGTCGTGGCCCACGACGACGGCGCGGTGTGGGTCGCAGAGGATAATCTGTGCACCCATGTCGATGAGTTTGTCGACGAAGAAGAGTCGGCTCTCGAACATCTTCTGGTGGAAGAGCACCGAGCCGCGGGCTTGTGTGGCCACGGTGATGAGCACCGAGATGAGGTCGGGCGTCAGGCCCGGCCAGGGAGCGTCGGCCAAGGTCATGATGGTGCCGTCGATGAACGACTGCACCTCATAGTGGCGCATGCGGGGTATGAAGAGGTCGTCGCCCTCCACCTTAATCTTGATACCAAGTCGGCGGAAGGTGTTGGGAATGATGCCCAGGTCCTTCTGCGATACATCCTTGATGCGGATGCCGTCGCCCACCATGGCAGCCATGCCTATGAACGAGCCCACCTCTATCATGTCGGGCAGCAGGCGGTGGTCCGTGCCGTGCAGATGGTCGACCCCTTCGATGGTGAGCAGGTTGGAGGCAATGCCGCTGATGCGTGCTCCCATGCTGTTGAGCATGCGGCAGAGCTGCTGCAGGTATGGCTCGCAGGCCGCGTTGTAGATGGTCGTCTTGCCCTTGGCCATGACGGCCGCCATGATGATGTTGGCCGTGCCGGTGACGCTGGCTTCGTCGAGCAGCATGTAGCAGCCCTTCAGCCGCTGTGCCGATATCTGGTAGACGCCGCGCTCAGCCACGTGGTTAAACTGCGCTCCGAGCTTCTCGAAACCCAGGAAGTGGGTGTCCAGTCGGCGGCGCCCAATCTTGTCGCCCCCGGGTTTGGCTATGATGGCTTTTCCCATGCGGGCCAGCAGCGGTCCTATCATCATGACCGAACCGCGCAGCTGCGAGCACTTGCTGACGAAGTCGTCGCTTTGCAGATAGTCCAGATTAAGCTCGTCGGCCTGGAACGTATAGCAGTTGGTAGTGTATAGTTCGGAGTCCTTAGTAGGCTGCGCAGCATCAGAACGATGAGTTCTTAACTCAGGACAGCAACCTTGCGTCACCTTCACTCCGATATCCTTGAGCAACCGTATGAGGTTGTTCACGTCGCGAATGTCGGGAATGTTGGCGATGGTCACGGGCTCGGCAGTGAGCAGTGTGGCGCAGATAACCTGCAGAGCCTCGTTCTTGGCGCCCTGTGGTATGATAGTGCCGCTCAGCGGATGTCCGCCTTCGATGATAAATGATGCCATATCTTCAGCTGATGATGGTGCATGGAGTGTGTTTACTTCTTTTTCTTGCCGTTGCGCTTCACCGAGGGCTCCATGGCACCCGGCACGTAGCGCTCGAAGGTGAACGTGCCCAAGTCAAGCTGTATGACGCCGTCGGTGTAGCGTGCCAGGTCGTCGGCCACCTTCTCATCGTCGATGGTGCCGTGACCCCACTGCATGAGGTCGCGCTTCATCTGGTTGGCCGTCAGGCGGGCCAGTTCGTCGCGCTCGGGCCCCTCGGGCATAGTCTTCAGCTTGTCCCACAGTTCTTTCACCATGCGGCCGTAGTGGCGCAGGCGTATGTCGCCCTGAGGCAGCTTCAAGGGCTGTGGCTTTGACAGAATCTTCTCGGCGTCGCTCACGTCGAAGGGCCAGTCGATGTCGAGCTGCTTGTGGCTCATCAGGTAGAGGTGGTCCCACAGCGTCTGCTCATAGTTGGCATTCTCGCGTATCTGCGGCACCTTGGTCTCCATGAGCCTCACGATGGTCTTGGCACAGCGCAGGCGCTCTTCGCGTGTGGGCAGCGATACGGCGTGGTCTACCATCTTCTGTATCTCGCGTCCGTATTCTGGCAGCAGCAGTTGCTCGCGCCCGGTGTTGTAGTCTAATCCTTGTATGTTCATAATCAGGTTTCGTTATTTTTTATGAAGGGCCTCCCTTTGGAGCGGGTTGGCCCCAATCTTGGCCACGTAGTCCTTCAGGTAGAACGGCTCGAAGTAGGCCACGTCTTCAGTCAGCCCGTCAATCAGGCGGCGTTCGGCCAGCGGCTGCATCCATTTGGCCAGCGGCTCGATGCCCTCCAGCAGGTGGGCGTTGGGGTGGCTGATTGTATCCATGCACTTCTGCGCCCCGTTGCCGAAGAAGTAGACAGGGTGCTCATCGAGGAAGGGGCGGTAGGTGTCAGCGTCGACCACGTCGGCCCGCACCTCTCTGGCAGGCTTCAGCGCCCTGGTGTAGAGCCCGGCATAGACCTCCATGCGGCGGGCGTCGATCATGGGGCACAGCAGCGCGTCTTCCGGCAGATCGGGGTGGCGCAGCAGCACGGGCACGCAGAGCAGCTCGAGCGTAGGCACGGCGACGAGCTTCAGGTTGCGGCCGTAGCAGATGCCCTTGGCCATCGACACACCGATGCGCAACCCCGTGTAGCTGCCCGGCCCGCAGCTGACGGCTACGGCGTCGAAGGGTATGGCGTGGTTGTCGGTGAACGAGAGCGCCTCGTCTACCATCGGCCCTATGCGCTCGGCACTGCTGCCCTTCTGGGCGGAGCGCTCCTCTTGCTGGAAGATGACGTGCGAGTCTTCGCTCACGGCCACCGAGCAGACATTAGTACTTGTTTCAATATGAAGAATGCAAGACATATTTTTCTCGTATAGTATGTAATTAAAGTGCAAAGTTACTAATTTTCTATGAAACGGCCATGTCTTTTTCACAAATTAACTATCTGCCACTGTCGTGTTCAGACCCTCGTTGCGTCGCGTTCAGGCCCAGAATGCCGACAGTCAGTTATGTTTTTTTTCGTGCAAAAAGTTTGGCAGTTGAAGAAAAAACGCTAACTTTGCATCGATAAAATATTTTCAGTGTAAATTATGAAGAAGACAATTGTATCATTGCTGCTGATGCTGTGCATGGGCACAGGCGTTAGCACGGCTCAAGACTGCTGTAAGCAGCAGGGGGCTACGGAGAAGAAAGAGTGCACGGACGGGCAGCAGGCCTGCGGCAAGAAGGGAGCGACCCTGCTGGAGACCATCATGACCCGCACGTCGGTGCGTCAGTTTACCGACGAGGCAGTAAAGCCCTGCTGCGTGGAGAAGATGCTGCGCGCCGCCATGGCCGCCCCCACGGCAGTGAACAAGCAGCCGTGGCACTTCGTTGTGGTAGATGACAAACAGGTGCTCGACCGCCTGGCCGACGAGGGACGTCGCGGCGACATGCTGCGCAAGGCACCGCTGGCCATCGTCGTCTGCGGCGACATGAACAAGGCCATGGAAGGCAAAGGCCGGGAATACTGGATACAAGACTGCAGTGCCGCCACCGAGAATCTGTTGCTGGCCGCTCATGCCATGGGGCTGGGCGCCGTGTGGACTGGCCAGTATCCCATGGACAACCGCTACACCCGCACGCAGCAGGTGCTGTCGCTGCCAGAGAGCGTCGTGCCCCTCTGCATTGTCATCGTGGGCCATCCCGCCGAGCAACCGCAGCCCAAAGACAAGTGGAAGGCAGACAACGTGTCGTACAACAGCTACGGCGCCAAGAAGTAACCTGTAATATTCTTAATTGGAAATGAAGAAATTCATCTTATGTCTGGTCATGGCAGCCATGGCCATAGGCTGCACCAACGCCAATGACAAGGTCAGCGTGAAGGGCAACTTAAAGAACGTGGGCGACACACTCTTCTTGTTTTCGCCGTCGGAACGTAAAGTGATTGACACGGTAGCCGTCAGCAACGGCCAGTTTGAGTTCACATTCAGCACCGATGCCGTGGGCGACTACTATCTGCTTGCGCCGGATGCCTTGCGCGGACAGCGCGGGCCGCATCTGCTCTTTGTGGCTGTGCCTGGCGAGACGCTCGAACTGACGGGCGACGTCAACGACCGTTACGACTTCGGCGGATCGAAGTTCTACCAGGACTACCACGAGGTGGACCTCATGACCGAGAGTGCGCAGAAAGAAGTGAGCGACTTCACGCAACGTCTGCAGGGCATGATGCTGCAAGGTGTGCCCCAAGACTCAGTGATGAAGCTCTACCAGGCCGGTATCGAGCCTCTGCAGCAGAAGATGGAGCAGACCATGCTGCAGTTTATCAAAGACCATCCCGACATGGAGGCCTGCGCCACGCTCGTAGGGCAGCTTAGCCCTGAGCGCATGGCCGATGCCGTGGCACTCTTCTCCGACCGCGTGAAAAACGGTCGCATGCGGCCCTACTATCAGGGTATCATCGACCGCGTGCAGCAGGAGCAGCTGGCCGAGCAGGCTGCTGCCCAGAAGCAGGCACAGGGCGTCAGCGCCCCCGACTTCGCCTTGAACGACCTGCAGGGCAAGCCGCTGAAGCTCTCGTCGCTGCGCGGCAAGTATGTGGTGCTCGACTTCTGGGGCGCCTGGTGCGGCTGGTGTATCAAGGGCTTCCCCGAGATGAAGCGATACTACGAGAAGTATAAGGGTAAGTTCGAGATTCTGGGCATCGACTGCAACGACACCGAGGCGAAGTGGCGTGCCGCCGTAGAGAAGTATCAGCTGCCGTGGCTCCACGTCTACAACCCGCGTGACAGCCGCTTGCTCGAAGACTACGGCATTCAGGGATTCCCCACCAAGATTATCCTCTCGCCCGAAGGCAAGATTGTGAAGACCATTGTGGGTGAGGATCCCGCCTTCTACACCCAGCTTGACGAACTGTTCGGGAAGTAAGGAGGAATGAGGAATGAGAAGTGTGAGAAATGCCATGCGCACTCAATGTGCAGCTCATTTTGTCATTTCAACATTATTCATTCCTCATTTCTCATTTTTTTTCATGATGCTTTTATAGACGGCGGGCGTCATGCCTACGATATTCTTGAAGGCAATGATGAAGCTGGTGGCTGAACTGTAGCCCAGCGAGAGGGCGACTGTCTGGATGGTGGCGTCGGCGTATTGCCCGTTGTCGACCAGACGGCGGGTTGCCTCGCGGATGCGCCGCTCGTTGAGCAGCGTCTTGAACGGCTTCTGGTAGTATTCATTGATGACTTGCGACACGTAGGTGCGGTTCGACCCTACCTCGCGGCACAGCATCGCCATGTTGAAATCGGGCGAGAAGAGCAGTTGCGGCGAGTCCAGCGCGTGCTCAATGCGCTGCAGGAGCAGAGCCTGCTGCGAGGCATGGTCGGCCTGTCGCAGGCTGTCGGTAGCCGCCTCGTCGGTGCTGGCAGGCGCTGCCGCCTCGATGCTCTGCAGGTAGACGTCGCGCATCTGCGACGTCTTCTGCTGTTGGTCGGTCAGTTCCCGGTATTTCTCGATGAGCAGCTGATAGCTGTGCTTCTGTGCTTTACGTTGGCGCAGCATGACAACGATGAGGGCAACGAGCGCCCCGGCAAGCATCACCACCAGCACGATGACCAGTTTCTGCATACCCACAGTGTTGGCCAGCGAGTTAATCTGCATGTTGCTCACCCGTGTCTCTGTCTGATAGAGCTTGTTCTGGGCCTGCTTCAGCTTCTCCTTGTTGAATATCAGCGCCTCTATCGAGTCTGATTTCGCGTCTGTCTTAGCCGATTCCGCGGTGTCGCCCATCGCCAGAAGCATGTCGCGTTCGGCCTTGTAGACGTCGGCCAGATAGGCCTGCGTGCTGTTTTCGGTGGCCAGCTGCTCGCACCTTTTATAATATATAGCTGCCGAGTCGTTCATCTTGAGACGGGCATAGCTGTTGCCCAGCTCCAGCATCAACGGCGTCTGATAGAAGGTTTCCATGTGGTGCGCATCTGTGTAGGCCAGGGCCTGGCGGTATACGCTGGCGGCCTTGCGGCAGCTGTCGTCCTCGATGGCAATATGGCCCTTGAGCAGCAGCAGATAGTAGCCGTGCATCACGCTGTCGCGCCGCGGCGTCTTCTCTATAAGCTTGTAGTAGCGACGTGCCTCGTCGGTGCGGTGCTGGTTGCAGTAGGCCGTCACGATGTTGGCCAGAATCTGTGCTGCCAGTTCGTTGTCGCCCGACTGCAGGGCCTGACGGTAGACGCGCTCGTAGTAGTAGAGCGCCCGCTCGTGGTTCTCCAAGATGTCGTAGATCAGTCCGATGTTGGCCATCGAGCGGTAGAGCACGTCGGTGTTGCCGCATTTCTGTGCCGGTTCGAGTGCCATGGTGTAGAAGTCGAGCGCCTCAATATATCGCTGGTCGTAGTAGCAGTGGTCGCCTGCCAGCTTTGCAGCCTGACAGATGTGAGCTTCGTCGGTGCTGGTCAGTGTATGGCGGCAGCCGCACAGCAGGGTTGCCAGAGCCAGCAGCGTGTATAGTTTCCTCATTTGCAGTATTTCTTCTTTAGCTTTGCAAAGTTAGCTATTTTATATCTCTTTTCGTTCAAAACACATCTTTTTTGCAATTATTTGACGAAATAAAGATGATTTTTTGCGTTACAGAGATGCGTGTATTGTTCTTTTGTATAACTTTGCGTGTTGAAAAAGCGACATATATCAATTATACTAAAAACATTTTTCTATGAAACGAACATCAACACTTTTCATCTCTGCCGTGCTGGGCATGCTTGCCCCGGGCGGTTGGGCACAGACGTTTGAGGCCGATGGCAACACCTACACGCCGACAGGCGACACCACCGTAGAGCTGACCAAGGCTGGCGCGCTCACCGGTGAGTACACCATTCCCGAGACCGTCAGCGACGGCAATCGCCAGTACACCGTGACATCGCTGGGCGATGAGGCCTTCAGCATGAACCGGGTAGAGCGCCTCGTGATGCCCTCTACCATCACATCTATTGGCAAGCACTGCTTCTACTTCTGCACAGCACTGACCGATGTGGAGCTGTCAGAAAACCTTGGTTTCATCGGCGATGAGGCCTTCATCTACGACAGCAGTCTGGCTTCAGAAATTGTGCTGCCCGCCGGTGTTGAGGTGGGCGAGAAAGCCTTCTACGGGTGTTCTTCCGTGAGTGCTCTGACGCTGAACGGCGCCCCCAAGAGCGTGGGCACGCTGGCCTTCAGGATGGACCGCCTGCGCACCTTCACCGTGAAGAGCACCACGCCGCCGCAGTTCAGTCCGGCCGAAGCCATTCAGGAGTATGACGACTGGGACGAGGAGTACAACATTGAGCTGAGCACCATCGCCCTTCTCGTGCCCAAGGGTTGTGTTGAGGCCTACCAGGCCGATGCCAACTGGAAAGGCTTCGTGAAGGTGAAGGAGATTGACGCTGCCGGCGACAAGCCCCAGCCCGTAGAAGGCACCCTCTTCGTTGAAACGGCCGGCACACTGAAAGAACTCATCAGTCCTGAGGAGAAAGGCACTACGACGAAACTGGCCCTTTCGGGCGTGCTCAACGGCGACGATATCCTCTTCCTGCGCGAGATGTGCGGCACCAGCCTCGACGGTTCGGGCACCGGCTTCGGCGCCCTTGAAGAGCTCGACCTCACTCATGCGCACATCGTGGCCGGCGGCGAGGCCTATTATTCCTACATTGATACCTATTACACAGAAGACGACGAGTGCGGCGACCACATGTTCTCGTCGTGCTTGACGCTGAAGAAGCTGCTGCTGCCCAAAGATAATACCCGCGTGGGCGCTGAGTGCTTCTCCGGCGACAGCCAGCTGACTGAAGTGAGCCTTGGCGACCGCGTGAGGAGCATTGGCGAGCAGGCCTTCTACCACACGTTCGTAGAGAACGTATATATTCCCGACTGCTGCGAGGTGATTGACGATATGGCCTTCTACGACGTCGAGACGCTGAAAACGGTCCACCTGCCCGCTGCGCTGAAGAAACTCAACTTCGGCGTGTTCTACTTCTGCAAGCAGCTCGACGGCGTTGTCATCCCCGACGGTGTGGAGGAGATTGAAGACCTGGCCTTCTTCGACTGCGAGAGCCTGCAGCAGATTAACATTCCTGCTGCTACCACCGAGGTGGAATATCATGCTTTCAACCGTTGCTATTCGTTGAAGCGTTTCAACGTGGCTGAGGATAACCCCGTGCTGAGCGATATCGACGGCATACTCTTCGACAAAGACCAGCAGATACTGCAGCTCTACCCCGTTGCACGCGAGGACAGCGAATACACGTTGCCAGAGACCTGCGTGGCCCTGCAGAACAATGCTTTCTGGCAAGCCAACAACCTGAAGCGCGTGGTGATGGACGAAGCCATGACCATCGTGGGCAACGGTGCCTTCGACGACTGTCAGAACCTGGAGGAGGTAGTGTTCTCCGACAATGTGACGAGCATTGGCGTCGAGGCTTTCTTCGGCTGCAAGAAGCTGACGCACGTAGACCTGCCCGCCGGGCTGACCACGCTGGAGCGTGAGGCCTTCATGTCGTCGGGGCTGAAGTCGCTTGTGCTGCCCGAGCAAATCAGCGTGGTGCCTGAGGCCCTCTGCTATGGCTGTACCGCCTTGAGTGAAGTGGTGTTGCCCGCAACCTGCACCCGCCTTGAGGAGAGTGCCTTCTATGGCTGCACCGCCTTGCGCCGGCTGGAGGTGAATGCCGTGACGCCTCCCGAGGTAGACTATACTACCTATGAAGACGAGGAAGGACAGAGTGAAGACGTTATCTCATGTTTCCACGATGTCGACTATGCCAACTGCCTGCTCGTTGTGCCCGCTGGCAGCGAGGAAGCCTATGCCGCCCATAAGGTATGGGGCATGTTCAGCCAGATTGTGAGTGATGGCATCGACGGCGTCAGTCAGTCTGACAACCATGCGGCAATCCATGTTTACGATGTCCTTGGCCGCCGTCTTGGCACTGCCGCCCGTTCCGGCTTGCAGATTGTTCGTCAGCAAGACGGCAGCGTGCGCAAGGTCGTGGTGAGATAATAGCGTTACACCGGCTCCGGTCTGCATGGATAAGGTTTCTGTGTAGATATTGTCATGAGTGTGATAGTTGGCTATCGCCTGTCTGACAAAGGCGGTAGTCAATTCTTTTTATGCTTTATATTCGCAGGTGCGAAAAGTTGGCTGCAAATTTAGATAAAATTTTCGAGATTATAAGCCAATCGAGATAAAAATGTGAACAAATTGCCCCGAAAAGTTAGAAATCAAGGCCGACATACGATCAATCCTATTCATTTCGTGCTCTTACGTCACATTTCTTTTGT
>JAGBJJ010000067.1 GCA_017934525.1 Prevotella sp. | reverse complement strand
CCGGGCGTAGGCAGATGCATATAGTCGTCGTACCACTGCTGCAGGTAAGGGTCGCTGATGTCATCGTAGCGCTGCATCTCCCACTGCCCCATCGACATCTCCATCAGCCGACGGTCTGTCAGTGGATGGTCGTAGCCGCAGTAGCTTGCCAGCCGACGGGCCCTGGTGAGAGGCGAGCTGTAGACGCAGTCGAAGGGCTGATAGTCGGCCAGCGCAAGCCGCGTGGCTTCGGCCTCAATCTCGAAGGTGGCAGCCACGGGCACATCGGTCTGTCCGTAGCACGTGCCTTTTGGCACGTCGACCCTGGTATGACGTATGAGCACTACTTCCATAGAATCAGCTTTTATCGGGTGCAAAGTTACAAAATTTAGTCGAGAGTTGGGGCTGAATGCTCGGGATATTGCATGTTTTTTGGCTAATTTTCTTTAATTATGAAGCTTTTTTCGCACCGTTGTTCGTTATTATAGCCAAAAAACCGTACCTTTGCAGCCGCATTATGCGCCTGTGGCGGAATTGGTAGACGCGTTAGACTTAGGATCTAATGTCATACGGCGTGCAGGTTCGAGTCCTGTCAGGCGCACAGATAGTGTTAATTTATGTTTTATTTTCAACCATATTGATGGTTATTCAAATAATTATCACTACCTTTGCACCGCATTTCAAAAATGCACCATTTTTCGAGTCGGCATAGCTCAGCTGGTTAGAGTATCACCTTGACATGGTGGGGGTCCTTGGTTCGAGTCCAAGTGTCGACACAACAGAAAAAAATCCCAAGCAACTGCACCGTCAGTCGTTTGGGATTTTTTTATATTCTATCTCCTCATTGGGGGATATGGTGTCTTTGTCATAGCCAACTGTAGTCAACAGTAAGGCAAATAGAAATAATAACTTATCTTTTTTCATACTAAAACTAATGATGCTGTCTACTATGTAGAACAGCGGGGTTTTACATTATACTTTTTCTTTTTTAAACCATCACATCCTGATATCTTGCTTTGCAAAGATAAATAATCTTTCAAAAAACGCATACTTTCCACCTATTTAACTCATGTTTAGAAAAAAACATCAGGCCACAGCAAACCGTTAAGATTACTTAATATTTGGCGGAAAAGGAGACACAATTCGAAGAAAAGGATTAAATTTGCAAAAATAAAACCGCCAGCGGATAACATCGTATAGCTGCGGCACCCCAGAAAAAACTAAACAGTAATTCAACATGGTGAGCACTGAGTCGACAATCCAGTTCAACCACAGCATGATGGTCATGCGAATGTGGTGCCGTTAGGCACTTATCTTCCATCGCTACAGGTGGCTACGAGCCTCCTTGTGTACATCGTTTTTTGGTACACAGAACCCAATTCCCAACAAACACTTATACTATAACTACATGCAAATACAGCAAAGTATTTGCACAATCATCCGAGTTATGACACAAAAGCAAGCGTCACTTCAATATCAGACCCTGCAAATACATGGGGGATACGAGAAAGACAACACCCTGGCACGCGGCATTGCCATTCACCCCACAGCCGCCTTCCATTTCAACAGTTGCGAACATGCTGCCGGACTCTTCGACCTGAGTCAGCCCGGTAACATCTACACCCGATTGAACAACCCCACAAACGCGGCCTTTGAGCAGCGCGTGGCGGCTCTCTACGGAGCCGTCGGTGCCGTGTCGGCAGCATCGGGCATGGCCGCCATCACCCTGACGGTGGCCGCCCTGGCCTTTGAGGGGCAGAACATCGTCGTGTCGCCCCTGCTCTACGGTGGCACCTACAACCTCTTTCGCACTACGCTTCGCCATTTAGGCATCGACTGCCGCATTGCCGACAGCCCGTCTGTGGCCGACATGGAGCGCCTCATCGACGGCCAGACACGTCTGGTCTACGCCGAGAGCATGGGCAATCCCACCTGCGAGGTGGTCGACTTGGAAGGTCTGGCAGCCATGGCCCACCGCCACACTGTGCCTTTCGTGGTCGACAACACATTCGGTGCCTGCGGCTACCTGTGCAATCCGTTGCAATGGGGTGCCGACATCATTGTCGAGTCGGCTACGAAATGGATTAACGGACACGGCACGGCCATGGGAGGCATCGTCGTCGACGGCGGCACCTTCGACTGGACGCTGCGCTGCAGCACGGGCGACCAAGCCGACCAACCCAAATATCCTCAGATAGACGGACCGTCAGAAGGCTATCACGGACTGAACCTTGCTGCCACCTTCGGCCCCGCAGCCTTCGCCGTGCGCATCCGTGTCGACATGCTGCGCGATCTGGGTTGCTGCCAGTCCCCTTTCGACAGCTATCTGAACCTCATCGGACTGGAGACGCTCTCGCTGCGTGTTGAACACCAACTGGAACTGACGCGTCGTCTGGCCGAGTACTGCCGTGCGAGCCGCTACGTGAAGCGCGTCAGCTATGTGGGCTTTGCCGACCATCCCTCCCACGCACTGGCCTGCCGCTACTTCAAGCAAGGCGGATCGGCAGTGCTCAACGTCGAGCTGCAAGGCGACCTCAACACCACAGTGCGCTTCGTGGAGTCGCTCCGCCTGTGCGCCCACATGGTGATGGTGGGCGATTCCATCACGGTGGTCACCCATCCCGCATCCACCACACACAAGCAGCTCTCTGATGCCGACCTGGCGGCCGCCGGGGTGACGCCCACGCTGCTGCGCATCTCGGCCGGACTGGAAGCAGCCGACGACATCATCGCCGACTTCGAGCAGGCCTTTGAAACCGCCTTCAACACCACTGGCAGCCTATGAGCCACATCTTCCACTATCCCCATCGTTTCCCGTTGGAAGGCGGCGGGAGTCTGCCGGAGCTGACAATTGCCTACGATGTTTTCGGAGAGCCAAACGCACGGGGCGATAACTACGTCTGGGTATGCCATGCGCTGACGGCTAACAGCGACGTGGCCGACTGGTGGCCACACACGCTGGACAGCGGCCGTTTCATCGACAGCGGGCGCTATTGCGTGGTGTGCGCCAACATCCTGGCCTCGTGTTACGGCACTACCGGACCACTCTCCGAAGACCCCACAACAGGGCAGCCCTGGTACGACCGTTTTCCTCCTGTCACCGTGCGCGACATCGTGGCTGCCCACCGGCTGCTGGCCCGCCACTTGGGCATCAGTCGCGTGCAGATGCTTGTGGGCAGCAGCATCGGCGGTTTCCAGTGTGTGGAATGGGCCGTGCAGGAACCGGCCTTCGCACGCCACCTGGTGCTCATTGCCACCGGGGCTAAGGCTTCGCCGTGGGTGACTGCCCTGAACGCCTCGCAGCGCATGGCCATCGAAACCGATGCCACCTGGGGAAAACCTTCGCCTCAGGCTGCGCTGCAAGGCATGGGTACGGCCCGCAGCATCGCCCTGCTGAGCTATCGCGGCGGCAAGGCCTACTGCAAGACGCAGGCCGAGCCCCCTGCCGAGACAGCGCTCTTCGACCGCCGTGCCGACTCCTACCAACGCTACCAAGGACAGAAACTGCAACGGCGCTTCAACGCCTACAGCTACTACCGACTGACGCAGGCCATCGACTCGCACGACGTAGGTCGCGGACGCGGTGGCGTGGAAGCGGCCTTGGGCCGTATCTGTTCAAAGACGCTGGTGGTGGCCATCACAAGCGATATTCTCTTCCCGCCCGACGAGCACCAGCAGCTTGCCGCCATGATTCCCGGAGCTCGTATGGCTACCATCACGTCCGACTTCGGGCACGACGGCTTTCTCGTCGAGCACGACCAACTCAACGACATCATCCAACAATTTATCAACTCATGAAACAACAGATTATCAATATCGGCCTCTTCGGTTTCGGCACCGTCGGCCACGGACTCTACGAGGTGCTCTCACGCATCAAAAACAGTCAAGTGAACATCAAAATTGTGTGTGTGCGCCATCTGGAGAAACACACCGAGCCGGGCATACGCTTCACTGACCAGACAGACGACGTGTTCAACGACCCGGAAGTGAACACCATCGTAGAACTCATCGACGAAGAAGAGGCGGCCTACGAAATTGTCAAGCGCGCCCTGAACCATCATCTGCCCGTGGTAAGCGGCAACAAGAAAATGCTGGCCCACCACCTGCCCGAACTCATCGCCCTGCAGCAGGCTACGGGCACCGCCCTGCTCTACGATGCTTCGGCCTGCGGCAGCATCCCCGTGATACGCAACCTGGAGGAATACTACGACAACGACCTGCTGCTCTCGGTAAAGGGCATTCTGAACGGTTCGTCAAACTTTATTCTCTCTAAGATTTTCAATGAGGGGATGGCCTATACCGACGCCCTGGCCCTGGCTCAGCAGCTGGGCTTTGCCGAGAGCAATCCTGTGCTCGACATCGGCGGCTGGGACTCTCTCTATAAGCTCATCATCATCACCATCCATGCCTTTGGCATCTATGTAGACCCTAAAGAGGTGTTCACCTTCGGCATCGACCGCATGAACGAGGCCGACATTCGCTTTGCCCTCGAAAAGAGCCGCCGCATCAAGTTGGTGGGCTGTGCCGAGAAGGTAGACGATGAAAGGGTGACCCTCTCGGTGATGCCGCAGCTCATCTCACGCCAGAAATACATCTACAGCGTAGAAGACGAGTTCAACGGTGTGGTCATCAAGGGTCTGTTCTACTACAAGCAGTTCATGTTCGGCCAAGGCGCAGGCGCCTATCCCACTGGTTCGGCCGTGCTCAGCGACATCACCGCCCGCCTCTATGGCTATCAGTATGAATACAAGAAGCTCGCGGCTGACCTGCAGCCGGAGTACACCACCGACTTCAGTCTGCGCATATACTACAGGTACGTCAGCGAGCAAGACGCCAGTCTGCTCAACTTCAGCCACATCGACGAGCGCTACTACTCCCACAACCACTGCTACGTTGTTGGCTGGCTACCCATGAGCGAGCTGCTCCTGAAGGCCGAGGCGCTTCGCCTGTCGGACGTCTTCGTAGCTGCCTTCCCTGAAGACTGATGCCGCCGTAAGACAAACAGTCTTTCAGACCATCCCTGACAATCTGCTTCAACAATCAGGCTCCCCCAAGCCGTTCGTATGCGAACGGCTTGGGGGAGCCTGATACCATATAAACTAAATTATAGACAATATGCTCTTTCCCACTCTGCGCCCCTGAGCCACCCAGCCACTTGGCATCTTGCAGACTTCATAAAAAGGGCGCCACAAAGGGATAATACCGCATCGTGCGAACTCAGTCTCTGAGCGAGTAGGTGACGGTAGTGACCACACGTAGCTTCTTGATATGGGGCGTGTGCTCGTCGCGGTTGTCAATTTCAAACTGTCCCTGCCCGGCCGACTGAATCTTGCCGAGTTTTGAGTTGCTGGCCTCAGCAAACTGCTCAGCCGTCTTCTGGGCATTCTTGATGGCTTCCTGCATCATCTCGGGTTTCATCTGCTGAAACGAGGCATACTCATACTGAGGGTAGCTGTTCTCAATAGCCACGCCCTGCTTCAGCAGTTCGCCCTGGCGGAAGATGGCCTTGTTCACCTGTGCCACCTTGCCTGTGGCAACAGTGACGGCCATCGTCACGATATAGCGGAACGACTTCTGGTTGTCGCCCCACTCGCGGGCCTCAAGGTCGTTAACGATAGGCGCATTGACGGTTATTTCGTCGGCGCCGATTCCATTCTGCACGAGGAACTGCTTAATCTTTTCTGTCTGCACATTAATTTTTTCATAAAGCGAAGGCAGGTCGTTGCCCGTCTCCTTGGTGCTGATGCTCCACGTCACCTTGTCGGCCGGCACTTCACGCTCGGCCAAGCCCTTCACCGTCACCTTGCGGTCCTTATTTGCAAAGTTGTCGATACCACTCTTGATAAACCATCCCAACAGCACAAAGCCAAGGGCCAGGATGGCAGCCTCTTTCATTCTGTTCATTTTGCTCATTTCAATCTATTAAAACCTATAAAAAACAGTATTTGCTTGCAAAGTAACGCATTTTTCTGCATACCTGCAAGCAAATACTATTAAATGAGCTTAAAAAGCCCCAATTATTTTCACTTCACGACCTTGCGCCCGTTCTGGATGTAGAGACCATGGCGCACATTGTCCGTGCGACGTCCCTGCAGGTCGTAGACCTCGTTATCTCTGGTCGTTTTTCCGCTCTCCACAGTCTGGATACCATCGGTGATGTCGTCCTTGACACTGACCTTCACGCGGTTAATCTTCAGCGTGTAGCTGCTGTAGAGGTAATCGTTCTCATTGATATCAAGACTGGAGTGCAGACCGAGATAGAAGTCACGTGCCTCACTGCCGGTGCTGAAGGTATAGCTGACGGAAGTTTCCTGAGGCTCACCAGTGGCCTTCAGTGTCATGGCCTGCGGTGTGTTCATATTGCCGTCGAACACATTCAGAGCCAGCGTATCGTCGTCGCTTGTCACCTCATACTCCACCTCGACCGTCACTTCCTTGTTGGCTTCCAGGGCCAGACGGGGCGACACGAGCATGCCTTCCACATAGCCACCCTCAGACTTGAGCTGCATCACGCCGTCCTCAATGTTCCATGTGGGGAAGTAGCCCGAGGCATTCTTATCGTTATACTTCGTCCAACCCTCATCGCCGTCGGCGAAGGTTGTCTCGAAGGGCAACGGCAGAGCTTCCTCTACGGGAGCAATCTGCACGGCGTCGATATGGAGCTCGCCGCTGTTAGGCTCGCTGAAGTTGTGGAAACCGAGGTAGTACTGGCCAGCCTCGGTGATGACAACGCGTGCCACGTCTTTCTTGAAGTTCATGCATCCCTCGTAGTCAAGATTCTCATGGCGCGAAATGCTGATGGTCATGCCCTCAGGTGTGCGGCTCATACCCATCTTTGCCTCGAAGCTCTGGGCATAGTCCTCTCCGCCGAAGTAGGTGCGGCCGCGGTGCATGAACGACACCTCGTACTCACCGGGCTCGAGCATGATGCAGGGCGAATAAGCCCAGTCGTCGGCGGGCTCGCTGTAGGTATAGGAGCTGTGCGTATGCTTCAGGTCCTGATTGCCGTCGTAGGCATAGAAGTTACCCTCCACATTCCAGCGGTTGCCGTTCGTCTCGGGCATGGTCCACTGGCCGTTCTGGGTCTCATCGGCAAAGTTATAATAGTAAGGTGCGGTATAGGGAGCGTAGTTCTTCAGCTCCTGGCCCACAATCATGTCGTTCATCGTGTCTTCACCCACAACGGTGACAATTTGTCCGACGAGCGTGTAGGTAGAGTCGGTGGCCGATACGTCGACAGGCTTCTGGAACTCATAGTAGAGCGTGTCGCCGGGCAGCACTTCGTCAGTGCAGACCTCCTCAACGTAGTTCTCTTCGGTGCTGTTGATGTAGTAGCGCAGGGTGATTCCTTTCTGGGCCGATACGCCATGATTGACGAGACCGAGCGTCACCTTAGCCTCTGTGAGGTTGAAGCCGCTCTCCTGGTCGAACGTCACGCTGTGCATGCAGAGGTCTTCTTCGGCGTCCACCTTGAAGTTGTCGATGATAACCTGGTCCTGGGTGTTCTCCACGAGGAAGGCGAAGTAATAGTTGCCAGCCTCCTCAATGTTGAGCAGGTGGTAGCCGTTGAGCCAGCCGCCGTTGGTGACATTCTTGTCGAAGAGCACTTCCGTCATCTCATCGGGGTTGGTGCTGCGACCCATATAGAGTTTCAGGTTGGCGCCTGCACGCTGTATGCTGCCATAATAGAACGACACACGGGCCGTGCCTGCAGGCATCTGGATGGCGGGCGAGAAGACGTAGCCGCCCTGACCTACCATGACGCCGCCGTCGCTGATTTGGCCGAAGGCCCAGTTGCTGCCGCTGACGTTAGCCCAGAGCTCGTTGCCCTCGTCGTAGGTGGTGTGATAAGGGAAGGCTACAGCCTCATAGTAGGTCATCTCTTTCTCCACACGGTCGTTGTCGGCATTGCCGTCGCGCGACACTTCGCACCATGCTGCCAGCGTGGCCGTGCCGGCCTCCGTGCGGGTGTAGGTCTGCTTGAAGGTGTAGTCAAGGGTTGCGCCACCGAGGATGATGCCGTCGTAGGTCTCGCGCACCTCATTGCCGTCGCCAGCATCGTAGACGAACTCAGGATTCTCTATATCGAAGGGCGACACGTTGGTGAAGCGCACCTGCACGGCGATGGGCTCGCTGCTCACGGCCATCTGGCTCGTGGCGGGCGAGAGAATGGCTGAGGCAGCCAGGTCGCGCACGGCTTTCTTCACGTTGATGTTGCGCACATAGACGCCGGCATAGTTGAACACGTCGTCGAGCGTGGGCATGAACGAGATGGTGGCCGGGCCCTTCGACTCGAAGGAGCAGAAGGCCGTGTGGAACTGCCCGTCGCCGGTGAGCTCCACGCTCATCTCGTCAGTAGCGTCGGCCGAGGCCACCGTCACCTTCATCTTACCGGCTGCCTGGATGGCATACTCGAAGCTGATAGTGACGTTTTCGCCCTGAGGCAGGTCGAAAATCTTCGACGAGATGTCATACATCCAGTTGGTGCCCTTGCCAAACATATAGAATGCCTCCTGGTCGGCATTCCATTCCCAGCCGCCGCCGAACCAGCCAGAGCCGGCTTCAAACACCGTCTGGCAGTCGTCGAGGCTCCACGTGTAGGGATAGGCCACCACCTCGGGCATCGTCACCGAGTTGGAGGCCGAATTGTTGGTCTCGTCGACATCGCCCTCGGCCACTACCTTCACACCGACAGTGCTTGTCTGACCGAAGGGAAGGAAGACGGTTCCTTCGAGATTCACCGTCACCGAAGCATCGGCGGCCAGAGGCTCGTCGAGCGTCACGTTCTCTGTGAAAGCTGCCTCGTCGTTGAGTGTCACCTCTACGGCAAAGGTCTGCACCTCTACCGAACCGTTGTTGTGCAGATAAAAACTGGGATGCACATTCTGCTGTGCCGAGGCCGAGATGTAGTTCATGTAGTACACCTCGAGGTCCACGCCTTCCACACCTTGCGCGAAGGCATTGCCGCCCACTGCCAAGAGTGCCGACAGGCAGGCTGACTTCAGGAGATTGTAGTTTTTCTTCATAAGCTGAAATATTGATTTAAATTACATATTGTTTTTTAAACGGCTGCAAAATTAATACTTTTGACACAGAAATTGAAAGAACAACGTATAAATAATGCGAAAGAATGCGGAAGTATTGGCATATTTATTGTACTTTTGCACCCGAAAAAAAGTAACGTAACCATGAACCGACAACAAATCAGCACACTGCTGTGCACACTGCTGGCCTCGGCAGCCATGCAGGCACAAACCATTTATCTTGAAACGTCGTTCGACGAAGGCATGCCCGAGGGCTTCGCCACCTACGACCTCGACCAACGCACGCCCGACAAGGACATGCAGAAGCTGGGCTTCGAGGTGGGCAAGGGGTGGATTGTGGCCCAAGAAGGTCATGAGGGCAACCTCGCGGCCATGGCCACCTCATTCTATAAGGACAGCGGCGCCGCCAACGACTGGCTCATCACGCCTGCCCTCAGCATAACATCGGAGAAGGCGGTGCTGCGCTGGCGCTCGCGGGCCCAGGCACAGGACTTCCCCGACGGACTGATGGTCTACATCGGGACACAGGGCAACACGCCGCAGCACTTCGCCGATGCAGAGCCTGTCTTCAGCGTGGCAAAGGAGAACTATCAGTGGACCGACCATGAGGTGAGCCTCGCCGGATACACGGGGCAGACCGTCTACGTGGCCTTTGTGAACGACTCGAAAGACAAGCAGTGCATCATCGTCGACGATATCTTTGCCGGTGTGCCCTCGACCGTGGGCTTTGCCCTCGACTTCGGGCGCTGCTACAACGGCTACGGACGCATGGCCATCAGCGGAACAGCCACGGCCACGACCAACGACGACATCGACGGTTTCACCATCGGTTTCCGCACGGCTGGCCAGACCATCGAACAGCACTTTGACGCCACACTCCGCCGCGGCACCGACACACCCTTCTGCCTCAGCGACAGCATTGCCATTGGCCAGCAGGAGAGTATCGACTACGATGCATGGATTAAGGCCGGGCCCGACAGCATCGGACTGAGCAGCCGTGTGACGGCACTGCCCTGGCGCATCGTCGCCGAGGAGATGACGGGCACGTGGTGCGCCTGGTGCGTGCGCGGCATAGGTGCCATGCAGCATCTGCGCACCCTCGACCCGCAGCATTTCATTGGCATCGCCATACATAACAACAACGAACCGGGGATGCACCCCGACTCGATGGCCATCAAGGGCGAGGAGTACCTGAAGTGGGTGATGCATGAGTTCGGACTGACGGGCTTCCCCTCGTTCGTGATGAATCGCCGCGCCGACTACTCGGGCGACCCGAGCTCAATGGTAGACGGCTTCGGCTATGTGCTGAAGACCAACGACTACGACACGGGCGTGATGCTCAAGGCCGCCGTCTACGACGAAGAGACGGGACTCATTGAGACCACCACCAGCGTCTATCCCACCCGACAGATGGACGGTTCCGGTCTCAGACTCTTCTATGTGGTCATCGAGAACGACGTGCACCGCACCTATGAGGAGCTGGGCGTCAGCGGCGAGCGCAGCGGCTACGACCAGCGCAACGCCTATGCCGGCAGGGAGGCCGGGGCCTGCTATGGCTTCGAGGACCTGCCATCGGTGATACCCGCCGACGATATGTGGTATCAGGAGGTGGCTCGCGGAACGGAGCCTGCAACCGACTTCAAGGGAGTGAAGGGCTTGTTGCCCGATGTGCTGGAGGCCGAGACTTCCTACGATGCCAACCGCGCATTTGCCATGCCTGCCACGGTGCTCCGCAAGGAGAACACCGAGGTGGTGGTGATGCTCATCGGCCCCGACGGCCACATCATGAATGCCGATGTGGCTGAGGTGAAATCAAAACAAGAGCAGAGCGGCATAAGCAGTGCGAAGGTCAGTACCCCGACAAACGCACTCTACTACGACTTGCGCGGCCTGCCTACTACCGCACCGCGCCACGGCCTTTACGTCAGAGACGGACGCAAGGTAATCTTCTGAGCCTCTTGCAGCCTGTCGGCACTTAGCATCCGACGGCCAGAGAGCCTGCCTTGTTAGCCAATTTAGGCCGGAATCAATCAAAAAATGGCCGAAATCCAATTGATTTCGGCCATTTTTTATTTCTATCCAGTACAGTCATACTGCCAACTGTGCGTGAGTTCACTTCACGTTGCCCACCCGGATGAGATGCTCAGCTATCTGAACCGCATTGAGCGCGGCCCCCTTGCGAATCTGGTCGCCCGAGAGCCACAGCGTCAGACCATTGTCGTCGCAGAGATCCTTGCGCACACGGCCTACGAAGACGTCGTCCTTGCCGGCCGTGTAGAGCGGCATGGGGTACTTCAGGTTGGCAGGGTCGTCAACCAGCGTGCACCCAGGAGCCTGGGCGATGGCCTGCTGCGCCTCCTCGACGCTCAGCGGCCGCTCGGTCTCTATCCATACACTTTCCGAGTGACTGCGCAGCGATGACACACGCACGCACGTGGCCGAGCAGCGCACATCGGTGTGCATAATCTTGCGCGTCTCGTTGAACATCTTCATCTCTTCCTTCGTGTAGCCGTTGGGCTGGAAGACGTCTACCTGCGGAATCACGTTGTAGGCCAACTGGTGGGGGAATTTATTGACAGTCTTCACCTCGCCCGTCTCAACAATCTCGCGATACTGCTGCTCCAGCTCGGCCATGGCGGCGGCACCGGCCCCCGAGGCACTCTGATAGCTGCTCACGCGGATGCGGCGTATATGGCTCAGCTGCTCCAGCGGCTGCAGCACCACGACCATCATGATGGTTGTACAGTTGGGGTTGGCAATGATGCCGCGCGGACGGTTGAGGGCATCGGCAGCATTACATTCGGGCACCACCAGAGGCACGTCGTCGTCCATGCGGAAGGCGCTCGAATTGTCAATCATTACGCAGCCGTAGCGGGTGATGTCGTCGGCATATTCACGTGACGTGCCGGCCCCGGCCGACGTAAAGGCGATGTTGATGTCGCGGAAGTCGTCGCCATGCTTCAGCAGCTTCACTTTTATATCCTTGCCACGGAAGGAGTATGTACGGCCGGCCGAGCGCTCAGAGCCGAAAAGCACCAGCTCGTCCATTGGGAAGTCTCTCTCGTCGAGCAGCCGCAGGAACTCCTGTCCCACAGCGCCGCTTGCACCTACTATTGCTACTTTCATCTGTCTTTATATTTTGCGGGTTACTACAATGAATTGAAAAACGTGTGCAAAGATACAATTTTTTTCGAAAGCAACCTTCTTTTTTTCGTATTTTTTTGCTACCTTTGCAAGCGAAAAGACACCACATCAGGCATGAGACTGTTTTTAGAAGCCACCCCACTGATTAGCGACCCCACGATGATATTCTTCGTGGTGCTGCTTATCATCCTGCTGGCTCCCATCGTGATGAGCAAGCTGCGCATACCCCACATCATCGGCATGGTCCTGGCGGGCGTGCTTGTGGGTCAGCATGGTCTCAACGTGCTCGAGCGCGACAACTCGTTTGAGTTGTTCGGCCGTGTGGGCCTGCTCTACATCATGTTTCTGGCCGGTCTTGAGATGAACCTGAGCGACATGAAGAAAAACGGCACACGCATGCTCATCTTTGGGTTGCTTACGTTTTTCGTGCCCTTCGTCATGGGCTACGCCATGAGCGTCACGCTGCTGGGCTACTCGCCCGCCGCTTCGATGCTGCTGGCCAGCATCCTGTCGTCGAACACGCTCATCGCCTACCCCATCGTGGGGCGCTACGGTTTGCAGAAGAACAGGTCGGTAGTGCTCAGCGTGGGGGCGTCGATGCTGGCACTGTCGATGGCGCTGCTGGTGGTAGCAGCCTTCTCGGCGGCATATCAGGGCGGGGCTGACGCATGGTTCTGGCTCGCCTTCCTGGGCAAGGTGGCTCTGTTCACCACCGGCATGACGCTCATTATCCCCCGGCTGACGCGGTGGTTCTTCACGCGCTACAACGATGCAGTGATGCTCTATATCTATGTGCTCTCAGTGCTCTTCCTCAGTGCGGCCGTCAGCGATGCCTGCGGTTTAGAGGGCATCTTCGGCGCCTTCCTGGCCGGCCTCATCCTCAACAGGTTTATTCCCTCGGTGTCGCCACTGATGAACCGCATCGAGTTTATAGGCAACGCCCTCTTCATTCCCTACTTTCTCATCGGTGTGGGCATGCTCATCGACGTGCGCATCATGTTCCACGACGGGCTCACCGCCTGGATTGTGACCTGCATGGTGTTCTTCGGCACCTTTGGCAAAGCTATCGCGGCCTATCTGTCGTGCATCGGCTTCAGGTTCAGGATTCCCGAGGGCCACATGATGTTCGGCCTGACCGCGGCCCATGCCGCCGGCTCCATCGCCATGGTCATGGTGGGCATGAACCTGCTCACGCCACAGGGACAGCCATTGGTTGACAGCTCGATGCTCAATGGCGTAGTGATGATGATTCTCTTTACTTGCATCATCAGCTCCGTCATCACCGACAGGGCCTCGCAGCGCATTCTGATTCACGAGAAGAAGCACGGCATTGAGGAACCTGAGCAGAACGGCGACGACGAGAAGATACTGCTGCCGCTGCAGCATGCCGACGACGCCGACAACCTGGTGAAACTGGCCATCGTCATGCGCAACGCCAAACTAAACCGCGGTCTGATAGGACTCAACGTGGTGCTTGACGACGCCATGAGCGGGCCGAACCAGAATCAGGGACTCCACGTGCTCGAGGCGGCCGCAATGGCAGCCAACTCGGCCGATGTACGCATGCAGACGCAGAGCCGACTGGCCACCAACATTGCCAATGGCATCAAACACGCCTTCAAAGAGAATAAAGCCAGCGAAATCATCATGGGCATGCACCATAGGCGATCGGCTGCCGACTCTTTCTGGGGAGCCTATACACAGGGGGTGGTGACCGAGATTAACCGGCAAATCATTATCTGCCGCATCAACCAGCCGCTCAACACGCTGCGGTGCATCCAGGTGGCCGTTCCATCAAGAGTGGAGTATGAGACGGGATTCTACCGTTGGGTAGAGCGACTATCGCGTTTGGCCGGGAATCTGGGATGCCGCATCGTCTTCCACGGCCGGCTGAAAACGCTCATGCTCATCAAAGACTACATACAGAACCGCCACCCGGAAATAAGGGCCGACTACGAAGAGATGGAGCATTGGAAAGAGCTGCTCACGCTCGACCGGAAGGTAAACGAGGATCACCTGATGGTGGTCATCACTGCACGCATGGGCACGGTGAGCTATAAGTCAACGTTTGAATATCTGCCGCGCGAACTGACACAGCACTTCTCTCATTGCTCACTCATGATTCTCTTCCCCGACCAGAATGGTCAGCCGCAAGACACCATGACCTTCACCGCCCCGCAGGTGGAGAGCAACGAGAGCGCCTACCAGATGCTCATCGACTGGATTCAGCGTCACATCCCCGCCCCTCCCCCCTCCCATTAGTCAGAAAAAACGGTCTCCAACCACTCCCAATCACTCCCAACCAGTCCCAACAAAAATGATAAAAACAGAAAACATCACCAAGAGCTTCGGCTCACTCCAAGTGCTCAAAGGCATCGACCTCCACATCGAACGTGGCGAGGTGGTGAGCATCGTCGGCCCCAGCGGCGCCGGCAAGACAACGCTGCTGCAAATCATCGGCACCCTCGACCGTCCCGACACTGGCAGCGTATGTGTCGACGGCATCGACACCACCACCCTCAGCCAGAAGCAGCTCAGCGACTTCCGCAACAAGCATCTGGGCTTCGTCTTCCAGTTCCACCAGCTACTCCCCGAGTTCACCGCCATCGAGAACATCATGATTCCAGCCTACATCGCCGGCCGCTCCAACAAGGATGCAAAAAACCGCGCCGAGGAACTGCTGCGCTTCATGGGGCTCACCGACCGAGCCAACCACAAACCCGCAGAACTCAGCGGCGGCGAGAAGCAGCGCGTCGCCGTGGCCCGCGCCCTGGTGAATAACCCCGCCGTCATCCTGGCCGACGAGCCCTCCGGCTCACTCGACTCAAAGAACAAAGCCGAGCTCCACCAGCTCTTCTTCGACCTGCGCAACCAGTTCGGACAGACCTTCGTCATCGTCACCCACGACGAGCAGCTGGCCACCATCACCGACCGCACTATCCACATGCGCGACGGTCTGCTGGTATCTGCCCCCTCACAATCCGCCACAATCACTTCCACCCCATCCCAAGAAGACCCAACCAACCTCAACCCCTCCCACCCATCATGATTACCATCGGCACCTACAACACCCTGCGCATCGTCAAGCGCGTCGACTTCGGTCTCTACCTCGACGGAGGCGAAGAAGGCGAAATCCTCCTCCCCAAACGCTACGTCACGCCGCAGATGCATATCGGCGACGACATTGAGGTATTCATCTATCTCGACCAAGATGAGCGTCCCGTTGCCACCACCGAACAGCCGCTGGCTAAGGTGGGCGAGTTCGCCTGGCTCGAAGTGGCCTGGACCAACCAGTACGGCGCCTTTCTCAAGTGGGGCCCCATGAAGGATCTCTTCTGCCCCTTCCGCGAGCAGAAGCAGCGCATGGAGCAAGGCAAGCGCTACATCGTCTATGTCAAAGAAGACGAAGAAACCCACCGCCTCATGGCCACCGCCAAAGTAGAAAAGTACCTCTCTCCTATTGCGCTTGTTGCGACTGAGTCGCAACCTGCCCCCGCCCATCAACCCCCCAAGCCCCTCCCCTACCACCACGGCGACGCCGCCGACTGCCTCGTCTGGCAGAAGACCGACCTGGGCTTCAAGTGCATCGTGGACAACCGCTACCAAGGCCAGCTCTACGACAACCAGATTTTCCAGCCCTTGCACACCGGCGACCGCTTCACCGCCTACATCGACCACATCCGCCAAGACGGCAAGATAGACCTCACCCTGCAACCCACCGGCCGGCGCCACACCCTCGACTTCGCCGAAGTGCTGCTTCGCTATCTCTACGAGAACAACGGCCGCTGCGACCTCGGCGACAAGAGCCCTGCCGAACTCATCTACGACCGCTTTAAAGTGTCGAAGAAAGCATACAAAAAAGCCATCGGCGACCTCTACAAGCGCCATCTCATCACCATCGGCGATGATGGCATTCGATTAAGCAACTAACCCATATACTCAGCACTCGTAAGTATATGGCTTACGAGTGCTGAGTCAATTTGCAGTCATATGCACCCAAAAGCATCAAGAGCAGTCATCTTCGGATGGACTCACCAACCGAGTTTTTGGAAACCACGGTGGTCAGTACGATGCGGAAGCAACATTTATAAACTTCAAACAAATTCCAACTTATGCGACAGCACATCTATTACATCAAGTTTGCTCTGCGCTTTGCAGACATGCAGATTCCCGAGTTAATTTCCGTTTTCAATTCTCAAGTCCAGAATCGCGGCTGGTCCACGATGCGTGCCTACCACGACCTGGCGCTCATCGATGAGTTCCGACGGCGCGGCATCGAAGCCGATGCCGTCTATGACGGCAAGGCCATCTCCTTCTCTCGTCCAATCAGTTACGAGATAGCCAATAATCGTTTAGTCACTATCGGCTAAAGTTCTCTCTTATACCAAGACTCCACCCCTGCCGTCTGCTCTTGGCAAGGGTGGAGTCTTACTAAGACATGCCCAATCGTAATCTTCATTGCGAAGACGACCTGCAGCCTGATGAACTCACGATTCGGGCGATTGGGTATTTGTAGTAGTGTTTAATGTTTCAGCAGCCCTATCTAATGGCTCCGGCTTCATGAATATTTCTTTTGTCATTGGCCGGGCGGCCTCTCTCACCATCGGAATATAGGCTTCAATGATGTGGCGCCAGTCGTTCAGAGTCATATCAGGATAGCGATCTCCATATCTTTCAATCACCTCAAATCGTAGTTTGTCCTCGCTGATGCTTGCGTCCATCTGAATGTAGTTATAGATAAGGTTGCGCACATCGCGGTCATCCTCTATATTCTCCAATTTACGCAACATTGTTGTTTCGTTTTCCCTGAAGTTTTCGACCTGGTCCATTACCTCACGGAACACCTCAGGTGTGTATTGAGGGGGATATCCATTCTTGACCAGGCAGATTTTGATGTCCAACTTCAATTGGTCTCTTACTCTTTCATTATTCAACCAGTCGGCAAATGAAGATTTGGCATCAATAATCTCCCTTATCTTGCGAGCCAGACTCTTGCACTTCTCATTGACCATGATGCCATCCACCTCTCTGTCTTCACCATAGACAAAGTTGTTCTTGTCGCGTAGATGGATTAGAATGTCGTAGAAAGCCTTTTCCTCAAAGGTGAGTCCCAGCTTTCGGAAACTCTCACGGTCTGCCTGCATCCCTTTGAGTATATTCAGAGCCTGTTCGGTAGCCATTTGGATAATGCTCTCTGCTGTCTCTTCTTGCGTGGCGCCAGCCTCTTGCTCTGACAGGAACTTGCGTCTGTCGTGATATTCTTGGATGGTTGCCTCCAGCATCTCCTGGAATTTCTTCGAGGCTACTTGGTTGGTCTTTCCATATTCAGATATCTGATTGCGAAGCAGCTTGACAAGCATTTCCAGCTTAGAAGCAGGCATTTTAATGTCCGACAAACGCTCTGTAAATTCAGGGCTGAAGATGTCCATTTCCTCTCCATCCTCCAATATGCTTTCCACATGGTTGTATTTCAGCGCTTCTTCCACCATCTTTGCTACGCGTCTGTTCATCGTATCGGTGTCGGGTGCATCTGTTCCATTCATCTTATAGACCATGCCTGCGATAGCCATGAAGCATTGGGCCAACGCCGACTCTTCGTCGCCAAGTTCTCCTGATGGTTGGCAGAGGTCGTAGGCTTTTCTCATTCGCTTGACATACTGCAAGAAATAAGTCTTGAAGCCAACCTTCTTCGTTTTCTTTCCGTCTTTGCTTTGCGTATTGAAACTCTCTGCCGACGTAAACACATATTCTGCAGCCTTGGCCAACAGCGTATATCTTGTGGCATCGTCTGTCTTTACATCGAGGAAAGGCGCCAAGTCGTAATTCTTAAAGAGGTTCTTGAGAATTTCCAACAATTCGCGGAAAAGGAAAGTGGCCTGTTCAATATCGTCCTTCGTCAATGCCACAGAACCTTCGCCACCATACATCTTGCGGGCTTCCAACATCTGGTCGCGAATGCCGATGTAGTCAACTATCAAGCCATACTCCTTGCCTGGATATTTGCGATTGGCTCGGCTGATGGTCTGAATCAACGTGTGCTTTTGTAGAGGCTTATCATTATACATATAGGTCAGGCATTCCACATCGAAGCCCGTAATCCACATATCCACCACAATGACAATGCGGAAGTTGGATTTCTCCTGCTTAAAGGCTGCATCCAGTTTGTCTGAGCGTTCATCATTCTTTACACCGCCCAGATAGTCGTACATGTCTTTCTCGTCGTTGCTGCCCACGCTGGCCACCATTGCAATGGTCGGCATCTCCTTCAATTTCTTCAGTTCTTCTGGCGTAGCCTCCATGCCTTCGGGCGTCTTGCGCTCTACGAACCATTCAGGATAGTGCTCCTTGAACTTCATCAGCAGGCAATAGGCAATCTCGCGCTTGGCACAGACAATCATGGCTTTCTGCACCCTGTCCGGGTCAGCCGCCACCGATGCCACATAGTGGTCGTGGATGTCCTTGGCAAGCCTGTCCAGTCGTTCGGGTTCACCCAGTATCACCTCCAGCGAACTCATGGCCTTTTTGCTTTTCGCAATGTCTTCTGGAGTAGAGCCTTCCTCTGCACATTTCGCATAGTAAGCCTCAATCTCCTTGGCCTTCTCGGCATTCAGCAACACCTTGGCGATTCTTGGGTGATACTTGATGGGGACGGTGATATTGTCTGCCACAGCCTGATCCATTGTATAACGGTCAATCTCGTCACCAAAGGTCTGATAGGTCTCTGCGATTGGCGTTCCGGTGAATCCTACGAAAGTGGCATTGGGCAAGGCCTCACGCAGCACATTGGCGTAGGGCTTGGAAATCATGGCTTTCATGTTCGCATCGGCGTCTTCGCTAAACTTGATGCGCTTTGAGCCTTCTATCTGTGTACGATGTGCCTCGTCGCTGAAGCAGATGATATTTGAGCGTAAGTTAATCAGCCCGATGGAGTCTTCCTTTCGGTCGCAAAACTTCTGGATGGTACAGATAAAGAAGCCTCCACTCTCGCGAGCCTTTAGCTCTTCGCGAAGTTTTGTGCGGCTTTTTACGATTGACACCTCACCTAATCCCAGAAACTCTGTGCTCTTGGTAAACAGTTTTGCGCCTTGCTTCTGCAGGTCTTCGCGGTCAACAATCATCAGGATGGTGGGCGAGCCGATTTCCTGAGTGCAGCGCATAGAGAGCTGACGAGCCAGGAATGCCATCGTGTAGGTCTTGCCGCAACCAGTAGCGCCAAAGTAGGTGCCACCCTTGCCGCTCTTAGTCTTAACCGATTTGACAATGCTCTCCCTCAGCAATCGTGAGGCAAAGAACTGCGGATAGCGGCATACTATTTCCTTCTCATCGCTATCGTAGTTTTCGTCTTGAAAATACACGTAGTCTCTGAATATCTCCAAGAAACGCTTTGGGCGATAGACGCCCTTCACCATCGTCTCCACCTCTTCGAAAGGCAAGGTCGACACCTTGTCGCCATCCTCCACACGGCGCCAGGCATAGAAGTGTTCGTAGGGCGTGCGCACCGTTCCCAAGCGTGTCTTCACGCCATCGCTGATGCAAGCCAGTGGACAATAGTGCAGCAAGCCCGGAATGTCTCGCCAATAGCGTTTGTTAATTTGCTCCCAAGCGTCCTCGATGGTGGCATTGGCATCAGCAGGATTCTTCAGCTCTATCACACAGACAGGGATGCCGTTTATGTAGAGCAACACATCTGGGCGACGATTCTTGGTCACCCCGTTATTGATATAGTCTACGGTGAACTGATTGACCACGCGAAAGATATTGGTGTTCTCACTGTCAGGATTGTCAACCTGGCTGAAGTCTATCAGGTTGACTGTCGTCGGCTTTCCATCCTTATCGATGGCAGGAATGCCATTAATCATCCATTTATAGACTTTATGCAGCGTGGCAAAATCGGTGTCTGCTCCTACCAAACGGACGTTGTCGGCTATGCGTTGCAGTTCCTCGTCCTTCACATGACTGTGATGAGTCTTCAGAAACTGAAGGAGGTCTTCCATGTTTAGCACTTCTTTTCTGTTGGCCCTCTGTATGGAGTCGCCATATAGGTACTGCCATCCTTCCCGTTCGAGGAAGGCAATGAGGGCGTTTTCGTAATCGCTTTCTACGAAGCGGCCATTGATATTCTTCAGACGAGGTTTTGCCATATTCTCTTGAGGTTAGTTGTTGCTTTCTAATGAGCCTTTGATAAGTATCGGACAAAGCTGGTTCAGCTGTTCTTTCAGTTGAGCGGCAATGCGTTGGCGCTCGATGTAACACTTGTGGATGTTGACTATCTCACGTTGAACAGAGATATCTGGGATTGGGATAGCCACGTCATTCATATCATCCATCGTGAACACCTCTCTTGCACTACCCCAAGAATTGAAACGCGCATAGCGGTCGAACTCAGGACGATTGAAAAACATGAAAAGATACTCTGGAAGCAATTTATTTGTATCTTGTACTCTAAAAACAGTATATGCCGATGATACAATGTATGTATCTTTAGAATCATTAATGGCAAGAGTTATTTTCTCTCCATTTCTCGATGTAACAGGAACAAATACAAAGTAGTCTGGTTTTACCACTATGTAAGGTGCCAAAGAAACACCTGCCATATCTGCCTTTGTGTCAATGAACTTCTTTTCTATAGAAACTCCACGAAGATCCTTCAAGGTATATATTCCCTCGCTATTTCTTTCGTCGCACACTTCTATGAGACCCCCAATTATCAATTTTTCATTTTCAACTTTCAATTTATCCAAGTACCCATCGCATACAAGTTTCAATTCATCCACTTTGCTTTGATAGACAGCAAGATTGTTTTGGAGAGCCAAATAAACATCAACGTATTTACGCTGCTGCTCAATGGAGGGCACGGTTATGTCAAACTGAGACAAATCTCCGACTCTAAAATAGTTTCTTGCAGAACCAATTGCTTCATACCAACATCTACGAGCAAATTCATCTCTTTTTATGAACATGTTTAAATACTCAGGTAACACAATATCTTCTCTTTTAACATAGAAGACTTCGTAAAGTGAAGAGCATATTGCTTTATCGTAAAATGAATTCAGGGCTATAGAATTCAATTCCATTCGTGCAGGATTGAAAACAAAGTCATTGCGGTAGAATACATTGTATATCGAGGTGTCTGCATCTTCCTGTTTAGGACGAATAAAACCATCACGTGAAACGCCCCAACTACTCAATATTTCTTTCCCATCGTATTTTTCACGACGTTGAGTTATCAGTTCCCCAAGTTTATATCTCCTCAATCCCATATCCAATCCCCTTAAACGCCTCTTCGAGCATCCGTTGTGATTCTTTCTCCCTTGCCATCAGCTCTTTCATTTCCAGCTGGATGCGAGCCATTTCCTTAGGATAGTCTATCTCCAAATCGTGGTCGACGAACTCGATATACTTGCTGGGCACCAGCGTCCAGCCATTTGCCTCAATCTCGTCGATGCCAACACTGCGATACTGCTCTGGCACAGCAAAGTTTTTGCCGTCAGTTCCTTCTTGTTGCCATTGGTGGTAGATGTCAGCCACACGTTGAATCTGCTCCGTGGTGAGCTGCACCTTTTTCTTCTGCTCGCCCTTGACGGGATTCTCCGTCCATTGGCGCAAATCCATAAAGAGTATTTCGTGCTCACGGTTTCTGAGCTCTCGCCCATGATAGCGGCCACCCTTCTTGTTCTGATTCAGAATCCAGAAGGTGACGCTGATGTCTGTCGTGATAAACAACTCTCTGGGCAGAATAATGATGGCCTCCACCTTGTCGTTCTCTATCAGCTTCTTGCGGATTTCAAGGGCATCCGTATCACCAAGAGCGCCATTTGCCAACAGGAATCCTGCTACACCCGAAAGGGGCTTCAGGTGCGACAGCATGTGCAGAATCCAAGCATAGTTGGCATTGCTCTCTGGTGGGGTGGCATAGTCAGTCCAGCGTGAGTCGTTCTTCAGATTCTCGTTGTACCAGCCCTTCAGATTGAAAGGCGGATTGGCCATGATGTAGTCGAAATAGAGTCCTTTATGCAGGTCGTTGGTAAAGGTGGAATCACTCTCCGAACCCAGGTTGTGGCTGATGCCTCGCAAGGCAAGGTTCATCTTGGCCAGTCGGTAGGTGGCAGCCTCCTTCTCCTGCCCATACACATTGATGCGGCTGATGTCGCCTTGTTTGGCCTTCACCAGTTCTGTGCTCTGGATAAACATGCCGCCAGAGCCGCAACAGGGGTCGTAGAGTGTTCCGTCGAACGGTTCAATGACGGTAGCGATTAGTTGTACCACATCGTGGGGCGTGTAGAACTCACCCTCCTCCTTCGTGGCATTGACGGCAAACTCCTTCAGGAAGTATTCATACACACGCCCTATCAGGTCTTTCTCTTCGCCAAAAGCCTTGTGGCTAATCTTGTTCACCTCGTCGACAATCTTCTTCATGTCGTTGGCACCCAGGTTGCGCTGGGTGAACGTACCTTCCACGAAACAGCCCTTCAGCGTGGGGTTGGTTTCGCCGATGCTGCGCAAGGCAGTGTCAAGCGCCACATTCAGTTGCGGTGCAGCCGTATTGATGATAGTCGACCAGCGGGCTTCTTCTGGTAAGTCAAAAGTGCCATCAGCAAAAGTTGCATCATCGAAAAACGCCTTGATGATTTCTTCATCGTCAGGGTCAAGTCCTTCATCTATCAGTTTCTGGCGCAGCTTCTCAACACCGTCCTCATATTTCTCGCCAATAAAGCGAAGGAATACAAGCGTCAGCATCATGTCGCGTTTTTCAAAAAACGAGCCGGAGTTCTTGGCTTGTCTCAATATATCTCTGCATTTGAACAGTATATTGTCAAGATTCAGCGTTTCTTCCTTTACTTTCTTTGCCATAGTCGGGGTAGAACTATTTATAGAATTGTTACAGGTTTCGCTATGGGCCAAAAAAGAAGACGTACTCAAGTTCTCTTCCGTCCTCGACTCCAACGCGGTTCTACCCCTAGAATTGACGCGCCAATCACGATTCAGAAAAGACCAAGTACGCCTATACAGGCGTATCCTGATTCTTTTCAGTTCGTGATTCATCCGTCGTTGTTGGGGTAGAACTATTTCGGAGTCGAACCTTTCAAGAATTAGATACAGCTATCTATATTCACCCACGATGTCTTTTGCACCGCATCCTTTTATGCCACCCGTTTGCCGATGCAACATGGGCAGCGTACACAATGCATCTGCAAAATTACAAATAAATTTCGGATTACCGGTCTTTATCGCGAAAAAATTTGAAAGATATCAGAAAAAAGTCGGCATCGCTAAGGAGATAACGATGACTCAACCAGGGAAAGTTGAGTAAAAAAAATGACTGGGCAGGAAAAGAACGTGTTTGTCTTTCCTGCCCAGTCAGTATGAATTAGCATGTGGTCGAGATTAGAACTCGGCCGACTTCGGGGTGCGGGGGAAGGGGATG
>JAGBJJ010000066.1 GCA_017934525.1 Prevotella sp. | reverse complement strand
TCGCCGATGACGATGCTGTTGGACACCGTCTCGTCGCCCTGGCCCTGAGGCGACTTGGCCCGCACGTAATACTGCATGAGGCCCTGGCCATCGACGACGAAGTTCACCGCGACATTCATGCCCATGTCTTCGTACTGCTGCCGGGTTGCACGCTCAGCCTCGCGGAGGAACTCTATGTCGACCTCGTCGGTAAACGCAGTGGTGGTGATGCCGGTGGTCAAGGGGGTCTTGTCGCGGAAGCGGCGTATCTCATAGGTCAGGCCGTCGGCTGCGATGCTGCCGCCATGGGCGCCCTTGGAGGGAGCGTCCCAGGTGAGCGAAGCCTTGTGGGTCTGATGGTCGTAGACGAAGCGGAGGTTCTCCACCGGCCCGGGGGTGTCGAGGCCCACGTATGCAGTAGTCTCAGCACCGATGCCCTCGCCATAGTCGTTGGCCGGCACGACGGTATAGGTGTGGGAGCCGTCGGCCATGCCCGTGTCAACATAGGTCAGGGCGGTGCCCATGCCGGGGTGGTCGAAGGTGGTCAGCAGCCTGCCATCGCGACGAACGGTCACCTTGGTCAGCTGCGACAGCTGACCGCCAGCGACATTCTGCGTGGGGGTGACGAAACTCAGGGCAACCTGCTTGGCGCCATTGGCACCAGCCTCAGCCTGCAGACCGCTCACAGCGGCCGGCACGTTCTGGTTGACGGTCTCCTCGACAACGATGCTGTTCAGGTAGAGGCGGTTGCTGAAGGGGTCGTTGGTGGTAAAACAGAGGAAGCCGAGGTAATAGGTGGCCGTCTCGGGGACGGTGAAGACGACCGAATGCTCGCCAGGGGCAGCCGTGGTGACCTGCGTCTCGAGCAACTTGCCCGACTGTACGGCAAAGGCGTCGGCCGCCTTGGCAATCTGCACCCTGAGCGACTCGCTGCCAGCCTGGTCGATGCTGGCCGTGAAGGTGAGCTTGTAGGTCTTGGCGGCATCGAGCGCCAGCCCGGGTGTCACAAGGCGGTCGTCGGCATCGTAGTCGCGAGGACAGCTGGCCGCCAGCTGCAGGTCGTCGTACTGCCAGGTCTGGCCGTCGTCGTTGAGGTCGAAAACTGTGTACTTCTCAAACTGACTGACCGTGCCGAAGTCGTGGTTGAGCACCGTCTGAGCCGACAAGGCGGCCACGGCGAGAAGTGCAAACAATGAAATCAATGTACGTCTCATATAGGTATAAATGCTATTTGCTGATGATTACTTTCTTCCCATTCTTCAGATAGATGCCACTGCGTGAGGGGCCAGCAAGACGACGGCCGTCGAGCGAATACCACGACGGCTGCACCGAATCGGCAGCCACGCTCACGATGCCGCTGGCCTCGCCGGCACGCGCCTGCACAGTGTTGAGCACGGCGCCCGTGGGATAGCCACTGCCTGAAGGAGCCTGAGCAGCCACAAAGGCCACAACGCGCAGGTTGTCGACATCCCATTCTGGAGCCAGCTCGACGGTGGTGGCATAGCTCATGGCAGCACCACTCTCGGTAGCGGTCCATGCGGGCATCGTGCCGCGGATGGGCGTCACCATCTGGCGCAGGATGTTGTCGTGCCGCTTCTTGTTGGCATCACCGGCCTGCACACCTTCGGCCAGCACCTGGTCTTCCACTACATAGACATGGAGGGCGGCACGGGGGAAGAGCTCGTCAAAGAACGGCTTGGCTTCGCCGCTGACGCTGACGGAGAGCTGACCGTCGGCCACTGCGGTGCCGACTTGCAGCTGCAGCATGGCAGGCATGGAGGCGGCATAGTCGAGGATGGTGCCCACCTCGGCTGCAGAATAGTTGCTGATGGTGAAGGCCGGAAGCTCACCCTCGCTGAAGGCGGTGCGGTCGAGAAGGATGTAGGGATTGCCATCCACACCGAAGCGCGTGAGCGACCGCTCGACGTCGAGCGTGAACTCATCGTCCTGATAGCCCACATGATGGGCCACCCAGACGGCATTGGAGCGATGATCCATCGCCTCCTCAAGCTTGGCGTCGTCGCGCGGACAGTTGATGCACGGCAGCGACGTGAAGTGCTCGAGCAGCACGGTGCGCGGATAGGAGGTCTCGTAGACATAGAAGGTGTACGTCATCACGCCCTCGTCCTGACCGATGGCGGCCTTCACCTCGTGGGCTCCTTCAGCCAGCCCCTGCAGGCTCAGCGTCTCGGTGAAGGTAGTCACCTCATCGGGGCGCAACAGTTGGTTGAAGGTCTTGGCGACCACCTGGCGCCCGTCGACAGACAGGGTGAGCTGGAAGCCGTCGAGATCGGCAGTGCCCAGGTTCTCCACCTCGCCGCTGACGGTGAGCGTCTCGGCGGGCTGGCACAACAGTTTGTCGGCTGAGAGGCTGATGACGGTGGCGGCCCGCTTCTGCGGCGTGCCCTCGGCCACGGCCTGTATGTAGAGTCGGCCCAGCCCCTCAGTATGATAGTCGGCCCAGCTGTTGCCGACAGCCAGCCACGAGCTGTATTCGTCGCCCTCGCCCCAGGCCAGGATACCCTCGAAGCCCTCGGGCTGTGTGGCGGTATAGCCGATGTAGAGGTCGGTGCCGTCGATGACGAGCGGCTTGTTGAGCACCACCTCATTCCAGCCGTCGGCCACCTCGCTGACGCTCTGCACCACCGTGGAGCTGGCATCGAGCTGCGTGCGGATCCACACCGACATATCCTCGAAGCCCTCCTTCACGGCGAAGCGCAGGCGCGTGATGGTCATGCCCTGATAGCGCATGAGCATGGTGCGCGGCAGGTGGATGGCGGCCGAGATGCGGCTGGCAGCAGGCGCGTCGATGCCTATAGGCTGCAACGACGGGGCCAGCTCGTCGGCACAGTAGCCGATATGCTGAGTGAGCACGGTAGGCGTGAACATGACGTTATAAAGATACTGCTGAGCGAGCAGGCCCGTCTTGTTGATGCCGATGCCGATAGCCGTCGACGGGTCGGTGAAGGCCTGCGTCTCACGGTCGTAAGCGAAGGTGACCTGAGGCAGGAGCTCGCCCGTGGAGCCCTCGAAAGTCTGGAAGAAGACGGGATAGTTGATACCCGACTCCTCGTCGAAGAAGGTGCCCAGATACTGCGGCGAGGCGAAGGTCAGACTGCCATCGGTGCCGACGGTGCCTTCGATGAATGCCTCGGGCACGAAGGGCGTGATGCCCTGCAGGTAGAACTTGTCGCCTGCTGCTGCAGCGCTCACCTTATAGGAACCACTCTGCAGATGGCCGTCGGCATCAGGCTCCTGGTAGTTCATGAGATACTCTTTCAGAGCGAGACCCTCGGGAGCTGCCACTGTCTGGTCGGGCTCTGTAGAGAGGGTGAGGCCCATGTAATAGACCAAGTAGTTGATCTGCGTCTTCGACGTATTGACCATGATGTCGTTGTAGCTGACGTAGCTGCCACGGCCGTCGGCCGTGAAGGTGATGGCTGCCGACACGACGGGCTCGCCGGCGGCATCGGGTTCGGCGCCTACCAGATAGAGGGGCGAACCGGCATAGTAGCCCAGCAGCTGACCGGAGGGGAACACCAGCGCATCGCCGCTGCGCGTACCTTTGATCCATGCGTCGGGCAGGAGCGTGCTGATGCCCTGCAGCCAGACGTCGTCGCCATCGAAGCCCAGCTGCATCTTCGCGTTGAAGGGGTTCCAGAAATAGCCGTCGTGGCTGCCAGTGGTGGCAATCATCTCCTGTGTGGTCAGTCCGGCGGGAGGTGTTGTCACATCGATGCCGCTCGGGGTGAACACCGACTCGAAGTCGCCATAGCCCAGCCACTCAAAGTCGAGATAGGTGTAGGTGGAACCGAAGGCACGGTTCACTACGCCGAGGATATGCTCTTCGTCGGTGCCCTGCAGGGTGATGGTGCCGTCGGGAGCGAGGCTGTAGACGATGTCATGCACGCTCTCGTCGACGACATAGGTATTGACGACGGAGTCGATATCCGCGTTGTATTGGGTAGACGGTTTCATGATCCACATCTGCACGGCCATGTCGAAAGAACGGGTGTAGACCAGATACTGGCCTACTGGCATGGTGATGGTTTGACCGTCGTCCGACAGTGTGCCTTTCACCCAAGCATTATACATGACATTGAGATTGGAGATGGGGTACTGCATATAGACATCACCATCATCGGCGAAGATGACGTTCATCGTGCCGGTCTGTTCATTGGTAGTGATGCTGCCAGGCTCTTCAGAGTTTTCATTACGTGTCTTGCCTGTACGATTGTATATCTGCACCTGGCCTTCAGGCATCGTCTCGATGATGGTAAAATCATC
>JAGBJJ010000007.1 GCA_017934525.1 Prevotella sp. | reverse complement strand
TGGGCACGGCCTACGACTCCTTTCAGATGCATACACGACAGCCAGATGGTGGACTTGGCTAAATGGCGGTCATTGGCAAGGTAAACGGCAAACTCCTTGATGAAGTCGGGCGTGAGTTCCTGCATGGATATATCCGTACGACGGAAATTCATCTGTAGGAAGTCGGCCACATAGTTCCTCGACCTCACTTGTAGTTTGTATGTCCCCAATGCCCTGTCCTTGCCGACACGTCGTTTCAGACTCTCACAATCCTTGTCAAAGGCACGAAGCAGTGTCTCATACTCACTGCCGAAGCCTTGATAGGAGTTGCGCACCATCTCAGCAGTAACAAATGCCTCGCGGTCAGACAGATGTTGGTAGTGCTTGATGATCTGTGCCTTGATGTTGTCAAGGTCGCGGTTCAAGTCCAGTGCCTCCCTCGTCCTGCCTTTGGCGCAGTTGCCCTTGGCATCCCATAGTGACAGCGGGATGCTGCGCTTACAACTGAACTGGCTCTGTGTGCCGTTGATGGTGATTCTGCCCATCACTGGCACGATACCGTCCTTCACCTTACTCTTGTTCACGTAGAACAAAACAGAAAATGTTGCTCTTCTCATTCTTCTTAACTCAGTTTTAAAATTCGGGCTGCAAAAGTAATACCTTTCTGGGAATAAATCACTACGCAAATCACGTCAAATTTCGGAAGTTGGAACGGGAAGTGTTAAAGCGGTTTGAACTGCTGCGATATGTCACGGATTGCGTAGGTCGTTAAGAAAGTTTAACTTTCAGAAACAGCCCTGTCTGGGTTACGAATAAGAAACCTAATTCGTTCCGCAATTCGCCTCGATTTGCTTATTGGCCTCTTACGATTTTTCCTCGTTTTGCGCTCAAATGCCTTTATTTATGGGGTGAACTGCGTTAATCTTCCAAAATCGCTTTTCTAATTCAGCATTATTTAGTAATTTTGCAGCTGATTTCCAGAAGTAACTATAAAACAAAAAATACGCAGTATGAATCATGAACCAACAACACGCGACATCTATCTGGCAGGCGGCTGCTTTTGGGGGGCAGAACATTTCTTCAAGCAGATTGAGGGGGTGGTGAGCACCGAGGTGGGTTTTGCCAACGGCCAAGGCGAGAATCCTACATACAAAGAGGTATACACCGACACAACGGGCTTCGCCGAGACGGTTCGCGTGAGCTACAATCCCGACGTAGCACCACTGGAGTTTCTGCTTGAGATGTATTTCCGGGCCATCGACCCGCTAAGCCTCAACCAGCAGGGCCCCGACCGCGGCACGCGCTATCGCACGGGCATCTACTACACCGACCCGGCTGACCTGCCTATAATAAATAAGGTTTATGCTGCCCAGCAGGCCCGCTATGAGCAGCCGCTGGCTGTAGAGAAGCAGCCGCTGGTCAACTTCTATGCCGCCGAAGACTATCATCAGGATTATTTAGACAAGAATCCGCAGGGCTACTGCCACCTGCCTCTGGCGCTCTTTGAGTTTGCCCGGAAAGCCAAGAAAGACTCCCTGGCCGACTAAGTGGCAGGCAGAGGTGGCCGAGCTACAGATAGACATTACGTTACTTTGCAACTAAAGTACAACGGCATACACCCCAAAAAAGATACACATGACACCAAAAGAACTTCGCAATGAGCGACTGGCACGCAAGATGATTGCCAACCTGGAGCGACGACACTTCGAAGCCTACTACTGCCCCACGGCTGAGGAAGCCGTAAGGCGCGTGAACGAACTGATACCCGATGGCAGCACCGTGACATGGGGCGGCTCAATGACCATACGCGACATGGGGCTCACCGCAAGCCTGCACCGCCGGCCGGCGCTACGTGTGCTCGACCGCGACCTGGCGGCCGACCGCGACGAGACTCAGCTGATATACCGCCAGGCCTTCGATGCCGATGTCTACCTCTCGTCGGCCAATGCTATCAGCGAAGACGGCGTCATCATCAATATCGACGGCAACGGCAACCGCGTAGCGGCCATCACCTGGGGACCGCGCCGCGTCATCTTTGTCATCGGCATGAACAAGGTGGCACAAGACGCCGATGCAGCCCTGAAGCGAGCCCGCTCCACGGCCGCACCCATCAACATGGCACGCTTCAGCAACCAGACGCCCTGCCAGGCCGACGGACGCTGCCATAACTGCAACTCGCCCGAAAGCATCTGCAACTACATTCACCTGCTGCGCAACTCGCATCCCGCCCGCCGCCATGTAGTGGTACTGGTAGGCGAAGAGCTGGGCTACTGAGCGCAAGACGCAATACACCATACGACTATGAAGAAATATGGAACAATATTAGTGGTTGACGACAATGAGGCCGTGCTTACTGCCCTGCGCTTCTGTCTGGACGCCACATTCGACAACATCCTGACCCTCAGTCGCCCCGACGACATTCTGAAAACCATGGCGCAACAGGAGGTGGCGCTGGTGCTGCTCGACATGAACTTCTCGCTGGGCGTGAACAATGGGCAGGAAGGATTACTCTGGCTGCGCACCCTGCGCAAACACCACCCCGAAGTGCCTGTTGTGCTGCTGACAGCCTATGCTGACGTGCAACTGGCTGTGCGCGGACTAAAGGCGGGCGCCGCCGACTTCATCGTGAAGCCCTGGGACAACGACGATTTGGTGCGCAAGCTGAAAGATGTGCTCGACCTGCAGGCGGAGATTGTGACGCTCGATGCCGTCGAGGCCGACCACATTCGCCGCGCCATCGACCGCTGTCACGGCAACCTGTCAGAAGCTTCCAAGTTGCTGGGAATCACTCGGCAGACGCTCTACAACAAGATGAAAAGGCTTTCATGAACTAAGAGACGTATCGGCTGCGCCAAGTAAGAATTTCAAATCAAAAAGTAACATGGTTGAGAGCATCATCATTGGGGGAATTATCGTTGTCGCCGGACACGTGTGGCTCTTGCGCCATCAGCGGTCGCTGCGACGACGGGCTGAGCTGATGCAAGAGGCCGTCCGCAACAAAGACTTCATGTTCAGGCTGCCCACAAACGGGCTGCTGTCTGGCGAACGTGCGATGCAAGAGGCTCTCAACCGGCTGGGTAGCATCGTGCGTCAGCAAGTGAACCAGAACGAAGTGGAGTCGTGGGAACGACTGACACGGGTGCTGACCCATGAGATTATGAACGCCATGGCACCCGTCACCAGCCTGGCCCAGTCGATGCTCACCCGGCCCGACGTGAAGGGCACGCCCGTCGAAGAAGGCCTGCACGCCATCTACTCCACCTCGCACCATCTGACCACCTTCGTCGACAGCTACCGTAAGCTGTCGCAGCTGCAACAGCCGGCACCGACCGACGTCAACCTGCAGCACATAGCAGGAACCATGGCTCAACTCTACCCCGCCATCGGCTGGCACGTGAATGCCGACGAAGGGATGCTCATCCACACTGATGCCGACATGCTGCAGCAGGTGATGGTCAACCTGACAAAGAATGCCGTGGAGGCCGGCGCCACCCAGATGTGCATTGAGACAGGCTACGACGAGGAGCGCGGCGACCTGCTCGTGGCACTGAGCAACAACGGCGAGCCCATCCCGCCTGAGGCGCGTGCATCGGTCTTCGTGCCGTTCTTCACCACCAAGCGCACGGGCAACGGCATAGGCCTGTCGCTCAGCCGGCGCCTGCTCACCATACAGGGTGGCAGCCTGGAACTGGCCGAGCGGCCTCACAGCGGCTACCACACCACCTTCGTCTTACGCTTTCCTGACCGTTAGGAAAAGAAAAACGTATTCCTTGCATACTCGCAGGGAAATAAGCAACTTTGATGTATCTGAAAATCAGAGTATTATATACGTTCTCACATATGAAATATCAAGATTTTTATTAAGTCTATCAGCAAAACTAATCAAGAGGGGGAAAACCATATGAAGCATTCAGGTTAGTCATGCACTACCGTTAATTTCAGTTAATTCTATTCTTGCGAATGCCCTATTCTCAGCAAAAAATCGTAATTTTGTCTCTTTAAAAAGAATAGTCATGAAGAGATTTGCTACAATACTCATCATCGCTTCTATGCTGCTGCCCGTGGCGGCCATTGCACAACGTGGAAAAAAAACAACAAAGAAAGCAAAGACGGAAGCAGCGGCACGCGAAGCGGATCCTCGCATGCAGATGATGCTCGAGGCTACACAGAGAGTGGTGTTCATCGATAGCATTGTTGTCGACAAAGATGATTTCATCAGCCATATTCCCCTTTCTGCTGAGTGCGGCAAGCTGGCCCAGGCTGACGGGCTGGGGGTATATACCAACGAGCTGGCCGACAAGCGCTATGAGGCCATACCTGATGCCGAAAAACAGACGCATATATATACTCGCGACTTGATAAACAACTCGTGGGGAGAAGCTGCTCTGCTGGAAGGACTGCCTGCCGACGAAGCCAACTACCCTTATGTGATGCCTGACGGCACCACACTCTATTTTGCGCAAAAGGGAGAAAACGCCATTGGGGGATACGATATCTTCGTCACTCGGTTTAATAATGCCACTGGCACCTATCTGAGACCTGAGAATGTAGGCATGCCGTTTTCGTCTGAAGCCAACGACTATTTTTATGCCATCGACGAGCAACTGCAGCTGGGATATTTTGTCACTGACCGGCGGCAACCTGAGGGCAAGGTGTGCATTTATGTATTTATCCCTAACGATACCCGGCGGACATATGACAGCGCGGCCTATACCGACGAACAACTCAGAAGACTGGCCGACATATGGTGCATTGCCGATACCTGGACTAATGGCGAAGATAGGGCTGAGGCCCTGAAACGACTCGAAGAAGCCCGCAGGGACTTTGCCGGCAGGCAGAAGCGACAGACTGCCAGCAACAAGCCCATGACGGAGCTGGAGCAGCTGAAGCAAAAGGGCGAGGCGCTTGGCAAGGCCTTGCAGCTGGCCCGCAACAACTATGCACGCTCTAACGACGCCCAGCGCCGTAAGATGAGTGCAGAGATTCTGCAGAATGAGCGCGACTTGGAAGCTATGCAACTCAGAATCAGACAAATGGAAAAAGAAGAACGCAACAGACAATATCAACCATAAAAAACAAAAGGCTATGAATACAGATAAGCATTTCGCACCATCTGAACTCATCATCAACGAAGACGGGTCGTGCTTCCACCTGCATCTGCGACCCGAACAACTCGCCGACCGGGTCATACTCGTCGGCGACCCTGCTCGTGTCAATACGGTGGCAGAGCACTTCGACACCATCGAATGCGACGTGCAAAGCCGCGAGTTCCACACCATCACAGGCATGTATAAAGGCAAACGTATCACCTGCCAAAGTCACGGCATAGGGTGCGACAATATCGACATCGTCATGACCGAACTCGACTCGTTGGCCAACATCGACTACGCCTCTCGCACGCTGAAGCCTGAGCACCGTACGCTCACCTGCGTCAGAATAGGCACCTGCGGCGGTCTGCAGCCGTTTACACCCACCGGCTCGTTTGTTGCATCGGTCAAGAGCATCGGCTTCGACGGACTGCTCAACTACTATGCCGGGCGGAATGACGTGTGCGACCTGCAGCTTGAAGAGGCCTTCAAACGACACATGCAGTGGGATCCCATCAAGGGAGCTCCTTACGTGGCCGTGGCCGACAAGCAGCTCATCGAACAAGTGGCTCAAGACGACATGGTGCGCGGCTATACCATCTCGTGCGGCGGTTTTTATGGCCCCCAAGGCCGCGAGATACGCCTGCCCATTGCCGACCCCAGGCAAAACGAAAAGGTGGAGGCTTTTGAGTATGACGGCATGCGCGTGTGCAACTTCGAGATGGAGTCGTCGGCACTCGCCGGTCTGGCATCGCTCCTCGGCCATCGTGCCATGACTTGCTGCATGGTCATTGCCAACCGTTATGCTCAGGAGATGAACACAGCCTATAAGAACACTATCGACACGCTCATACAGAAGGTATTAGACAGAATATGAGCCTTGTCTTCGCCCTGCTATTCATCGTCCTTGCCATCATCTTCCTGATGGGCAAGGGCGATATGCTTATAGCCGGTTATAATACCATGTCTGAAGAAGAACGCAAGGAAGCCGACATACGCCGCCTGCGCCTGCTGATGGCAGCCATCAGCATCTTCACCGCCGGCTTTTGCGCCCTCATGCAAATCATGGCAGACGACATAAGGGCAGAAATAGCAGCCACGGGAGTTTTCATAGTCATCTCCGTCTTATTCATCATCCTCGCTAATATATGGGCCAAAAAGAAATGAACAACACCGATACCATCTGCGCTCCCGCCACCGCCCCCGGCGGCGCCCTCGCCGTCATACGCATCAGCGGCCCAGAGGCACTATCCATCGTCAGCACCCTCTGCAGCGTGTGCTGCGACAGAGTTGCAGCCAACACCGTGCACTACACCCACATCGTCGACGCCCAAGGCCAAATCATCGACGAGGTGATGGTCAGCATTTTCCGTGCCCCTCACAGCTACACCGGCGAAGATTCCGTCGAGATAAGCTGTCATGGCTCCCGCTACATCACCCGTCGCATTCTCGACCTGCTGGTGCAAGCCGGTTGCCGCATGGCCCAGCCAGGCGAGTTCACCAAGCGTGCCTATCTCAACGGTAAGATGGACCTCTCGCAGGCCGAGGCTGTGGCCGACCTCATCGCCTCGACCAACCGTGCCTCCCACCAGATGGCCATGAGCCAGCTGCGAGGGCATTTCTCCTCCGAACTCTCCAAGCTACGTGATCAGCTCCTTGAACTGACCACCCTTCTCGAACTCGAGCTCGACTTCTCCGACCACGAGGACCTCGAGTTTGCCGACCGCACCCAGCTACTCACTCTCGCAGAAAAGACCGACCAACGCATCACAACCCTCGCCCACTCCTTCGAAACAGGCCAGGCACTTAAGCAGGGTGTGCCCGTCGCCATTATCGGCCGGACCAACGTCGGGAAATCGACCTTGCTCAATCGCCTGCTGAAGGAAGAACGGGCCATCGTCTCCGATGTGCACGGCACGACAAGAGACACCATAGAGGACGTCATCGACATTCAAGGCATCACCTTCCGTTTCATCGACACCGCCGGTATCCGCCAGACCACTGACCAGGTAGAGCGGATCGGCATTCAGCGCACCTACGATGCCATTACCAAAGCCCGCATCGTTCTCTGGCTGTTCGACCAGGCACCTGCCGAAGCAGAAGTGGCCGACCTGCTGAAGCGCACCGAAGATAAAGCACTTATCCCCATCCACAACAAAAGCGACCTCGGCCCCGTCGACTGCACAGCCATTGCCGGTCGGCCCGTCATCTCTATCAGTGCCAAGCACGCCCCGTCGCTTGACGCCCTTGAACTGGCCATCTACCAAGCCGCCAACATCCCTGAAATACAGGACAGCGACATCATCGTCAGCAGTGCCCGTCACTATCAGGCGCTCCAGCAAGCCCACGAAAACCTGTCTCGCGTCCTCATCGGCTTACGCCAAAATCTCCCTTCCGACCTTCTCTCCGAAGACCTTCGTCTTGTCCTCGACAATCTAGCCCAAATCACCGGTCAAGCCCGCATCATGCCCACCGAAGTCCTCGAAAATATTTTCAGGCATTATTGCGTGGGAAAGTGATTTTTTGCAAAGAAAAGCATACTATATGCAAATATGGCTCGTAAATCGCATAATTTCAGGCATTTAAAATTTCGTTCTTTTTTGCAGATTTTTGATTTTTAACTTCGATATTTGCAGATTATCACCCATTTTGTCCCCCGGCTGTCCCCCGAAGTAACACTTTTTCTTCGAGAGACAAAAAATTTCATCATAGTTGATTCGCACTATTTTATGAACCATAAAAAACGTTCTTAACGTTGCTTTAAGAGTTGGCAAGGGAAGTATGGGAATGCAAGGAATTACCGAATTATTTCACCCTTGGGCCAGGAAAAGTTTTTATTGGATGCCCTGCAGACGGCAAAAAGTTTTTGAAAAAATTCAGGGAATAAGGCACCTGGTACTTGCAGAATACGGCTTGCACTAACTTTGCGACGGAAAAAGTAAGTGTGACTCGCTTCGCCCGGAAAAGTCATAAATGAAGAAGTCGGAATAAGAACAATTCAGTGACAGATACGAAAAGGAGGATGC
>JAGBJJ010000065.1 GCA_017934525.1 Prevotella sp. | reverse complement strand
TGATGCGCTCCCACCGCTTACTGCTTTTGCTCTTGGGGCAATAGACGATGCCCCACCGTGTTGATTCTACTGCCACTGTTTTTGTTGTGTTTGGATAATAGGCATGTTTGTCCTCTCAGCCCAGCCAGGGTGCACAGACATTCAGGTCCCTGCGGTGCACCGAAAGTATCAGGCAAAGATAGTGATAATCATCAAGAATCCATTCAGCGAACATTGTTTTATAATATTCTTTAACGGTTGAGCACTACTTGCCGCGAGGTATAGTCGCTGATGTAGTCGTAGAGTTCTACCACCTGCTGCCAGTTGGCCAGCGGCTCGCGCTTGTGGCTGATGGTCTTGCTCACTTTCAGCTGCAGCGTACCGTTGCCGCCGATTGTGGGCTCGGCGCTGAAGCTGCCCACCGTGTTACTGATGTCGGCGCGCAGATATTCCAGGGCTTCGGGTGCCACGGTGTAGCCCTGAGGCAGGCTGAGCGTGATGTCCCAGCTGAAGGTGGCAGGAGCGTCGCGCACCACGTCGGCGGTGCGCTGGCGGCTGATACCTTGCAGCTTCAGCTGGTCGCCCATCAGCTTGCCGATGGCGACGACGAGGTTCTGTCCGGCCCGCTTCACGAAGCCGTCCATCGTGTAGTTCACCTCCCATGACAACCCCTGTTGCCGGTAGCTGTTGCCCACGCTGATGAGGTGTCCCTCCCCCATCTGTGCCGGCTTCTCGTTATGATAGGCCTCCACCTCATCGGCCATGGTCTCCTTTTGAAGCTCTTTGTCCTTGACGTCCTGTTCGTCGATAGAACTCTTCTCCTTAGCTCCGAAGAGGTCGCTTCGGCTGTGGAAAGAGGGGTGCCCTTCCATCACGCTGTTCACTAGTTCCTGGCGCGTAGGCAGTATCATCGAGAGGTTTTGCCTGACGGCACCCGTCAGCGTGCTCGTGCGGCCGATGTGGAGCTGCAGTCCGTCGATGGTGGCCCTTACGCTCGTGGCATACACGTTGTCTGATGCCTGGCTCTGGGGCAGCACAATCTGCTCGTAGGGGCCTTTGGTCAGCTTCTTGGCATCGTTGCACACCACGGCCTTGCGCCCTTGCAGCTGGGAGGGCACTTCGCCGGGCCGGCAGGCAAACGTGGGCGGAAAATAGCAGCGGCCGTCAGGCAGACGCAGGAACCAGAAGGTGTTGTTGATGTCGGCGAGCTCGTCGATGGGCTCGTGGCCCTCCAGCGTGGTGATGCCGCACTGGAAGTCAATACCTGCTTTACGGAAGCAGGAGCGTAGCCAGTTAACATAAGCTATCTCCATGATGTTTCTCAGCCGTGCTGACAGGTGGTAGGACATACTGTATTCATAGATGTAGTCGGCCCGCTGCCGTGCGTCGGTGAAGCGGCTTATGGCTTCATTGATAACAGCTTTGTCATCCTTGGCGAGACCTACGGGGTAGTTCCATGCCACCCAGTCGTCAGCTTGCACCGACTTGGCGTCGGGGTTGGCTTGCAGTCCCCTTCGCAGGCTGTTTGTCTTCGTCTTGTTCTTTGCCAGCCCATGCACAGTGAGCAGTATCAGCGGCGACTGGCTGGCTACGTCGTACCACAGCCTGGGCTCTGTCTTTTCAATGTTCTCCACATAGACGTCGAGCAGATGGTTGTCGTCCTCGTCGGTTGTCACCTTGAAGTCGGGGGCTCCGTTCAGCGTGCGATATTGGGCGGCAACGTTCCAGCCTAACTTGCAGTGCACCCTGTAGGACAGCATCGGGTATTCGCCCAGAAAACAGAAGACCATCGGCTCGGTGTAGGAGCCTGGCGATTTGTGGACGACGTAGGTGAAGATGTCGACGATGTCGCCCACCTGTAGTCCGGGCACGGCCAGCAGCTTGCGTCGGTCCTTCCCCTTTTTGCCCTCGGTGGCATCTACATAGTCGTCGGTCTTCACTTCGCTGACAGTGCCGTCGGGTTTGATGACGCGCACGCCGAGAACCCGCCGCGTCACCGACTTGCCACTGTAGAGCGACGTGCGTCGCACGTAGGCCATATAGTCGAATTCCGAATAATATTTCAGGGCGGCTTCATCGTTGATTTGCACCAGCTGCCGCAGCAGTTTCTGGTATTTCAGCTCGTTCACCACGCCCGTTGATGAGAAGAAGTTAATCTTGTCCCTGTCAGACACCGTGTATTCTTCGTAGGCTGCCAGAATGACCGCCGAGTGGTCGGCATAGCGGTCAGTTGTCTTCGGATGTTGGAATTCCTTCAGGTCCATGCTCCACACTTGCCGGCGAATGCTCTCGTCGAAGGCTCTTATGTCTTTCTCGTCAATCGCTGTTGCTCCTGTTGTCAGCAGTAGTGCCGTGCATAGCAGCAACAGTCGTCTCACTTGATGTTTCATGTCGTTTTTTCTTATTTTGCTTTTCGTTTCAGGATGATTTGCTCGTTGCAGGCATCAGCCCATTGGCTTAGCGACTGATTCCAAGCCGGGATGTCGGCCAGGGGGATACGCTGCTCGCGGATGAGCATGCGCTGGCAGTAGACCACAGAACCGGCCTGCTGTTCAAAGTTGCACGACAGTTCGCCTTGTGGTGTGGTGAGTGAGAAGGACTCGGGCAGATGGCTCACCTCGTAGCCCTCTGGCAGCTGCAGGCTGACACGCCTCACCACGTTGACACACATGGGAAACTCATAGTCGTTTTGCCGCTTGAGGGTGTCGATGCGGCCGTCGCAGGGCAGGTTGTGAGGATTGAGCTCCACGTAGGTCTCATCGCCTATTGTCTGCACGGCATGGCTGTTGGCTATGTGGCCTGCAATGACAGCCCATTCGTGGCGGCTGTCGTCGTCAATCCATGAGACGCTGTCCACCTCCAAGGTCTGGTCGGCGGCGTTCAGGCTGCTTTTCAGCATCTGTTGTTTCCTGTTCAGGCTCAGTTGCTCGTAGGTTGACATGAAGTGTTCTTTCATGTCGCCTCTGAGTGAGAGCACGGCACGGCCCTGCAGCCTGCGACTGTCGGCATCCAGCCGGTAGACGTAGGAAAGGCTGTCGGTCGTGGTCTCCACCGCCAGCATGGGTATCGTCAGCAGGTGGCAGCTGTCGCCGTCCTCCACCATGGCCTGCCTGCCCTGTATGTGCTGCGGCGTGTGGCCCACGGGCAGGTAGTGGCAGGTGGCATCCATGAAGAGAGACTTGCCGTGCAGCATCACCGTGCAAATCACATGGTTGACAGAGGCCAGCGACGGACACTCGCTTATCGTGACGGGCAGGCTGCTGGTGCCGACGTCGGTAAGTCGGGCGTCGAAGCCCTGGTGGCGCAGCAGTGTGACCAGCAGCAGTGCCATGCCCTTGCAGTCGCCATAGCGTTTGCGGAGCACTTCGGCCGGACGGTCGGGTCTGTGCCCCTCCACGCCAGCCTCGAAGGCTACGTAGCGAATGTTGCGCTGCACCCACTGGTATGTGTTTGCCAGGCGTTCGCCGTCGGTCTGGCAGCCGTTCGTGATACCAGCCACCAGCGTGTCTATGCCGGCTATGGTGGTGTCGACGTTTGCCAGCTCGTGTCCCCAGCGGTAGAGGTCCTGATAGTCGCTGAAAACGCCTGCCACCATCACTGCCGGACTGGCGAGCAGATAGGCGGGTGAGTGCCGCTCGTCTTTCCACCGGGGCAGGTCGACGATGGTGTAGGTGAATACGGAATCTGTACCCACCAGCTCAGCCGTCTTGCTGATGTGGCTGCCCAGCCGGCTGTCAATCAGACGTATGCCCTTCAGACTCGTCGGCACGATGAAGCGCACAGTCTTGTGCCTGACATAGTAGTCGTCTTGCAGCGACACCCTTGCACAATAGCGGGCGTCGGTGAAGGTGCGCTGGAATCGGGCAGTCTGACGGGAGCCTTTCTTAGTGAGCGTATTGGTGAAGTAGCAGAACTTCGTGTCGTCGAAGAATACGTTGCGTGGTGTGGCGCTGCGATGCTCGGGCTTTTGGTAATCACAACTGGCTTTGTCCAGCTTGATGTTCTCGCCGTAATAGACGCCGGCCGTCACATTCGCGCTCTGCACTCCGTTGAGCATGTAGGTGGTCGTCTGGCGGTTTTTCACCGTCAGACCCTTGCTGGTGGGCACGAACTCATAGATGTCGGTTGCGTCTGCAATGATAATCTGGTCGTCGGTGGTCTGGGCGGCGGCCCCCATTGTCAGCCATCCGGCAATATTGAGCAGCGCCAACATGCGATTAAAGTTTGTTTTCTTCATGGTTAATGATGTGGATTATCTGTTCTGTCTTCTCTTCCATCGGCAGCGTAGCGTCAATCCAGTGGATGGTGAAGCCGCGGCGCTCCATGCCGCGGAACCACGTCATCTGGCGCTTGGCAAACTGATGAATGGCTATCTCCAGCTGACTGACCATCTCGTCGTAGGAGAGTTGTCCAACGATGTATTGCGTCAGGTATTTGTATTCCAGTCCGTAGTACATCAGGTCCTCGGCCTTGATGCCCTCGGCCAGCAGCCCCCTTACCTCGTCGACCATGCTTTCGTCCAGACGGGCATGCAGGCGGCGTGTTATTTTCTCGCGGCGCAGGTCGCGGTCGATGTTCACACCTATTATTATAGAGGGGATGGGCGGCAGTTCCCGCAGCGGCACGGGGTGCTCCATGTTATATTGTTCAATCTCGATGGCGCGGATGGCCCGCTGCGCCGAGTCTACATCGGTAGTGTTATGCATCGTGGAGCCGTTCCTCGCCTTCAGCTCGGCGAGCATCGCGGTGAGCTCTTCCAGCGAGCAGCCTTCCAGACGGTCACGCAACGGCTGGTTCTGCGGCACGGGCGACAGCCGGTAGCCCCGCAGCACGGCCTCGATGTAGAGTCCCGTGCCGCCGCAGAGGATAGGCACGGCACCGCGCCGCCGGATATCCTCGTAAGCCTCGAAGAAGTCCTGCTGATACTGAAACAGATTATAGCGGGTACCGGGCTCGCAGATGTCAATGAGGTGATAGGGCACGTCGCCATAGTCGGCCAGGTCCTTGCCCGTGCCAATGTCCATGCGCCGATAGACCTGCCTCGAGTCGCCCGACAGTATTTCGCCGCCGATGCGGCGGGCCACTGCTGCTGCCAACGGCGTTTTCCCCGAGGCCGTGGGGCCGAGTATAGTGATCATTTTCTGCATCATGGCCACAAAATTACACAAAAAAAGCCGTCCGACAAAGAAATCGGACGGCTTTTTGTTTTAACTGCTGCGAGAATTATTTCAGCTCAGCGAGATACTTGATGGTGCGCACCATCTGCGAGGTGTACGAATTCTCGTTGTCGTACCAGCTCACTACCTGCACCTGATAGGTGTCGTCATCGATCTTCGAGACCATGGTCTGCGTAGCGTCGAAGAGCGAGCCGAACTTCATGCCGATGATGTCGCTCGACACAATCTGGTCCTCGGTGTAACCGAACGACTCGTTCGAGGCAGCCTTCATGGCAGCGTTGATGCCCTCTTTGGTGATGTCCTTACCCTTCACCACGGCCACCAGGATAGTGGTAGAGCCAGTGGGCGTGGGCACGCGCTGTGCCGAGCCGATGAGCTTGCCGTTCAGTTCGGGAATCACCAGACCGATAGCCTTGGCGGCACCCGTCGAGTTGGGCACGATGTTGCAGGCACCGGCACGCGAGCGGCGCAGGTCGCCCTTACGCTGCGGGCCGTCGAGAATCATCTGGTCGCCCGTGTAGGCATGGATGGTCGACATGATACCACTGCAGATGGGAGCATACTTGTTCAGAGCGTCGGCCATAGGAGCCAGACAGTTGGTGGTGCAGCTGGCAGCCGAAATCACGGTGTCGGCGGGCGTCAGCGTCTTGTGGTTCACATTGTAAACGATGGTGGGCAGGTCGTTGCCGGCAGGAGCCGAAATCACAACCTTCTTGGCACCAGCCTGGATGTGGGCCGAAGCCTTCTCCTTCGAGGTATAGAAGCCTGTGCACTCAAGCACCACGTCGATGCCCAGCTCGCCCCAGGGCAGCTCGGCAGCATTGGGCTTTGCATAGATGGTAATCTCCTTGCCATCGACGATAATCGAGTTGTCGGTAGCCTCCACGGTGTGCTTGCCCTCACCGAACTTGCCTGCGAAACCACCCTGGGCGGTGTCGTACTTCAAGAGGTGAGCCAGCATTTTGGGGCTTGTCAAGTCGTTGATAGCGACAACTTCATAACCTTCTGCCTCGAACATCTGACGGAATGCGAGACGGCCGATACGGCCAAAACCATTGATACCTACTTTTGTCATTTTTGCTAAATATTTAAAGGGTTTATATCTGAAAATCCACTTTTTTTGCCACAAACGAAATTTTTTCTTTGTTTCGTGTGCAAAGTTACGAAATTTTTCTTATATTTGCACTTGATTTGAGTATTAATTATTTAAAAAAACACTGTGGAAGTTAGAAATTAATATAAGTCAACCGCCAAAATGGCCGTTTGCAAGACGAAGGTTACATTTTCAATAATCTATAAAAACAATAACCCTTTAAAACAAAACTAACATGGGATTCATAAAAGAGTTTAAGGAGTTTGCCATGAAAGGCAATGTGATGGACATGGCTGTCGGTGTCATCATCGGCGGTGCGTTTGGTAAGATTGTCAGCTCGCTCGTCGACGACGTGCTGATGCCCGTCGTCGGTATGATTACCGGCAATGTAGACTTCACCGGCCTGATGCTGAAGTTTGGCGAGGGCGAGGGTGCAGCCGTACTGAAATATGGCAACTTCATCCAGAATGTGGTCGACTTCCTCATCGTTGCATTCTGCATCTTCCTCATGCTGAAGGGCATCAACAAGCTCAACCGCAAGAAGGAAGAGGAGCCCGCTCCCGCAGCACCCGCCGGCCCCACGCAGGAAGAGCTGCTGGCCGAAATCCGCGATCTGCTGAAGCAGAAGTAATCAGCAGCACGCCGAAAGCAAAAATTGGCAGGATGGTTGTCCTGCCAATTTTTCCCTTTGTTCAAACAGTCAAATTGCGCTCTTGCACAAATGCGGCGCCTTTCCTGCCGTAGACGGTTGCGGTGACGCTTGCCGGCATCTCCAACGTATGTTTTTCAACTCAGGAGCAAAATATTTGCAGAATTCGTCGAGAATACAGAAAATTTCTATTAAATTTGCAGGCATCATTGGGAGTGGATATTGTTTGTATCAGTTTGATTTTCACCTATAAAGGTACAAAAAATATTTCACCCCACAACTTTTTGAACTACTTTCTTATATCGAACTCACGTCAAAATAGTTTAACTTCCTGATTTTCGACTAAACTTAATTCGGATTAATTCGGTCAAGCGATGTCATGTTGCGCTCACATTCCAACTGCTGTACGACGATATATCCGAAGACTTCCTCGTCGAGGTCAGCTCCTGAGCGGTGAAGCCTTCCACAATGAGCACCCCTGTGGCAGTGTCAAGGAGGACAGTCATCGTATCCTACTTCTGCTCGGCTACAGGCAATAGCGACGATGGTTCGGCAATGAGCACTGCCCGTAGTAAGGCGAAAAGGAGTTCAGGCATCCGCTCGGCTATCTTCTCTGCCATCTCGATACCGAAGCCCCAGTAATTGCCATCGCTCTCCAGATACGACAAAGGCCGATAGTCACCCGTCGTTCCCACCAGCAACTTCCCGCGTTCTGTAATCCGCTCAATGGCGGGCTGCACCACAGAGGGATTATCATCGTTCGCCGTGCATGATGCAAATGATGCTGTGCTGCTGATTAAGAGGATTGCGGCTATCATCCATAGTTTTGTCTGTCTCATTATTTACTTTAAGTAATCAAACAGATTAATTGTTCCTGCCTCTTCCGAGGCATTAAGAGCGGGGACATATTCTACCATCCGTGTCGTGCCATCTGCCTTGTCAACATAGAAGTTCACCAGCGCACCCGTGTAACTGCGGAACACCACATGGTAGGCAGAGTCGGTCTCTTCGCCCATCTCCAGCCCCATGATGTCGGGATTTTCTTCCGCTGCACTCCAGTCATACGCGCTGTGGCAATAGTTGCTCACTCCCTGATATGCCATCTCTGCCGTTACCTTGCTCTGCAAGGCTTTCTGCCGCACGTACTGGAACTGGGTGCCCGTCTCGATGAGTGCCCAGGTGGAGTGTGTGAAGGTGACGGTGGCGGTGTCGCCGCGCAGGGTGATGTTGCCGCCGATGGGGTTGCCCGCTGCGTCGGTGGCTGTGAACTCCAGCCTGTCGCCTTCCACCTTGCCCACAGCGTCGCTCAGTGTGGTCAGTCGGAAGATGCCTATTTCCAGCCGACACATGCCGGCGGTGTCCATCCGCTCGATGATCAGACTCGGCGAACTGTTCTCGTCCAGATAGATGCCCTCGAAGGCAGGCTTCGGCTCTTCGATACTGATTTCTGCTGTCCGCTGTTCCCCGTACTGTTGCCGGTCGGCATGGCTGTTGCGGCCACAACCGGTTGTGATGGTGCAGACGGTCAGGATGGCGACCGCCGTCCAAAGTCTTGATTTCTTCATTTGCCTATTCTATCGATGTTCTGTGACGAGTTTCTGCTCCCTTGGCGTGAAGTCGGCAGTGGATGGCTGATAGTCGGCATCGGGCATGTACCACCAGAACTGGCTGAAATACTTCCGCAGTTTCCTGTCCTTGAAGACGTAGCCGCGATGGGCGTATGGCAGGTTCTCGAGAATGCGCTCATGGTCGGCAATCTTGTCAATCTCCAGCATAAAGCTGCCAGGCTGGTAGGCGTCGCTGCGGTCGTAGAACGTGCCCAACACGAAGTGGTCGTAGTTGATGCACTCGGCCGACTGGATGGTCATGTCGGCACGTGGCTTGAAGTTCTGGGCATGCCACTCCACGGTGCCGTTGCGGAGCGTGAATTCCGTACACCCGACATCCCATTCCTTCGCCTTTCGCATCTTGCCGCTGCCCTCGGTCACGGCGAAGGCTGACGCGCTGAAGAGCGAGTCGGCCAGGAAGAAGTGCTTGGCCGTGTTGCTGGCCTTGATGCGCAGGGTGAAGTCGTCAATCTGGCCGTTGGCCCAGCGCATGGCGGGCTTGAGCCAGTAGGGCACCTCGAAAGTGCGCCCTATGCCGTAACTCATGCGGTAGCGGTAGGTGTGGTGGACGGTGTTCCGCCCCGGCTGGAAGCGGGCCACGAAGTAGTAGGCGTAGGCAAACGGTGTCAGGCTGTCACGCTGCGCCGAGTAGAGCAGCGCGTTGTGGGGCAGGTCTTCGCCGTCCCTCATCTTCACCTCGCCGTAGGCTTTCCACTCTTTCAGACTGAGGGGCCGGAAGTCGCAGTCCACGCCATGCTCCGCCTTCACCACGGCGTTCATGTAGGTCAGTTCCTCGCCGTTCATGCATACCGTGAAGTCGGCGATATAGGGGTGAATGCCCTGCGGACAGAACGCCACGGTGTCGTTGTAGGGGGCGCTGGCCTCGAAACCCATCACCACCGTCTTTGCCGCGCCTCGGTTGAAGAGTTCGTACTGCACGTCCACGCTGGCGAAGCCGTCGTCGCCGAGGCCGATGGTCAGCACCTCGCGGGTCAGCGCGATGTCTGTTTCCTGCACCGGAACCAGATGATTGCCGTTCACATAGTACACGCCATCGTTGGCGCTCGCGCCAAGGCCGCTGAGTGTCAGAATGGCGGCGAGCATCCATAGTCTTGTCAGTTTCATCTTCTATATCTGTTAGACGGCTGCAAAGTTACGAATATACTTCCACACTTTGCCCGTCATGCTTTTATTCTTTTGCAATATTACCCAGCGTGAACATGCCAGCGTCGTCGAGCGTGACGCGGGCCTTCAGCGTGGGCATGTCATCGTAGATAAGCACGAGGCCCGTGTTGAAACTGAGGCCGGGCGTGACGCAGACCGTCAGCCCGTCGGCGTCGGCCTCGTAGGTCAGTTGCTCGCCTATCCACACGGCATCCTCGTAGAGGTCGCCCATGTTCGTCTCGTGGACGGTCACGGTGGCGACAATACTGTCGCCGTCACAGAGCGTCATCTGTTGGCCCTCTACGGCGTAGCGCAGCCGCTGGCAGAGTGCTTGCTGCATGTCGTAGGGGTCGATGGTGGCGGCGATGTATGCCTGTTGGTCATTGTGGAACCGCATCAGGTAGGGCCGCTCCACGGCCACGCCCGTCCCCTCCATCGCACTCGCCACGAGCCAGATGTCGCCGCTGACGGGATTGCGCTGCGCACGGGGCTGACGGCTGTGGCGTATGTCGGGGAAGATGCTCAGCCTGTTTGCTTTCTCAATCACGAGTCCCCAGCCTTCCGTTGCCTCGCTGGTCAGACCCCACACGCTGATGTCCTCCACCTCGTCGTGCAGCAGACACTCGTAGGCGCGGTTCTTGATGGCTTCACGGATGGCCACATTCACCTGTTCCGAAACGCTGTCGGCGGCAACCGGTCCCTCCAGAACGCCATTCACGGGCTTAGTTTCCGCCCCTTGTGCTGGCAGCCCGCGATAGTCATTGCAGCCACCAAGGCGGCTGCGGCCATTGCCAATTTCATTGTTTCTATTGTTTTCATTCTCTCTTCAATTAAGAGAGCCCTCCTATTTACTCAAAGGCAGGCCAGGACGCGAGTCTATTCCCACTCGATGGTTGCAGGCGGCTTTGAGGAGATGTCGTAGCAGACGCGGTTGACGCCACGCACCTTGTTGATAATCTCGTTACTGACCTTGGCCATGAAGTCGTAAGGCAGGTGCGCCCAGTCGGCCGTCATGGCGTCGGTCGAGGTGACGGCGCGCAGGGCCACGGGGTGCTCGTAGGTGCGTTCATCGCCCATGACGCCCACACTGCGGACCGTCGAGAGCAGGATGGCACCGGCCTGCCAGACCTGATCGTAGAGCGAGACCTCTATCTCGCCGTCCTGCATCTCGGCAGGCACGCCTGCAGCCAGCACGCGACGGGCCTCCTCGCCCGAGAGCTTCACCTTGTATTCGCGCAGTCCGCGGATGTAGATGTCGTCAGCCTCCTGCAGGATGCTGACCTTCTCAGGCGTGATGTCGCCCAGGATGCGCACGGCCAGACCCGGACCGGGGAAGGGATGGCGGGTGATGAGGTGCTCGGGCATGCCCATCTGGCGGCCCACGCGGCGCACCTCGTCCTTGAACAGCCACTTCAAGGGCTCACAAAGCTTCAGGTTCATCTCCTCGGGCAGTCCGCCTACGTTGTGGTGGCTCTTGATGACTTTGCCCGTGATGTTGAGCGACTCGATGCGGTCGGGGTAGATGGTGCCCTGTGCCAGCCAGCGGGCATCCTCAATCTTGCGTGCCTCGGCATTGAACACCTCCACGAAGTCGCGCCCGATGATCTTGCGCTTCTGCTCAGGGTCGGTGACGCCGCGGAGGTCGGCAAAGAACTTCTCCGAAGCATCGACGCCGATGACGTTGAGCCCCAGTCCGCGGTAATCGTCCATCACCTGACGAAACTCGTTCTTGCGCAGCATGCCGTGGTCCACGAAGATGCAGGTCAGGCGGTCGCCGATGGCCTTGTTGAGCAGCACGGCAGCAACGCTGGAGTCGACGCCTCCGCTCAGTCCAAGGATGACGCGGTCGTCGCCCAGCTGCGCTTTCAGCTCGGCGACGGTCGTCTCCACGAACGACGCGGCGCTCCACTCCTGGCGCGACTTGCAGACGTCTACCACGAAGTTCCTCAGCAGCAGCTTGCCCTGCAGCGTGTGGAACACCTCGGGATGGAACTGCACGGCGAACAAAGGAGCCTCCCCCCCACTCCCCAAAGGAGCGGCACACCAATAGGCGGCATACCTGACATCCTTGGTGGAGGCTATGGCCTCGAAGCCGTCGGGAATCTGCGTGATGGTGTCGCCGTGGCTCATCCACACCTGCGAATGGCTGTCGAAGCCGCGGAAGAGCGGGTTTGCGGTGTCGACAGACTCCAGATGTGCCCGCCCATATTCGCGCGAGTCGGCCTTCTCAACCCGCCCGCCGAGGGTGTGGCTGACGTACTGTGCGCCATAACAGATGCCCAGCACCGGCACGCGCCCGACGAACTGGCTGAGGTCCACCTTGAAAGCCTCGGGATCGTGCACGGAGTAAGGCGAACCGCTCAGGATGACACCGATGACCGTCGGGTCTTCCTTCGGAAACTTGTTGTAGGGCAGAATCTCGCAGAAGGTGTCCAGTTCGCGGACCCGACGGCCGATGAGCTGCGTGGTCTGTGAACCGAAATCAAGAATAATAATCTTCTGTTGCATAATATATTAATAATGTATATTT
>JAGBJJ010000064.1 GCA_017934525.1 Prevotella sp. | reverse complement strand
TCTGTGGAAGGCTGCCAGTGGGATATGCCGCAAATAGCAGGGCGGTACTTGGCGCATTCACGGTACGCCTTAACTTTGCGACGTAAAAGGTTGTAAAGTACCCGGCGTGACGGCAGGAAGCCTGATAAAACATGACCTGCGCAAAAGCGGAAGTGCCCCGACCTCCAAACATGTCCGCTTGGTGGTCGGGGCACTTCGCCGCCTCTTGTTGGTATGAACTACAAGACTATGTTAAAAAAGCGTTTCGGTAACGAAATAATCCTCCGAAACGACGGTAGTCTCGTTTTTTATTAGTAACTTTGCACCCGTAAAGAGTTGTAAAGAGTTGTTTGACACGAATGAAAATGTAGAAAACCAATGAAGCAGAATTGGGACTAAATCGTTACCCTACATTTTCACCTACAAAATTTGGCATTGAAAGCCAAATAGATACGATTTTTTTGAATATCTGCTGCAAAGATACGAAAATTCCCCAATTATTTCGTATCTTTGCCACCAGAAAAAGCTATCATTGTTATGAGCAACGTAAAACGCATAGTACTGACGGGTGGACCGTGCGCAGGCAAGACTACGGCATTGGTGCGTATCGTAGACCATTTTTCTAATCTTGGGTTCAAGGTCTTTACCGTGCCTGAGGTGCCCACCATGTATACGCAGGGCGGATGGAGCTATCTGACACCCAACCATGATCTATACTATCAGGGCGAGCTGGCCATCCTTGAGACACAACTGGCATTAGAAGATTCCTTTATGCGGTTGGCCGAGACCTGTCAGAAGCCAGCCTTCGTCGTTTGTGACCGTGGCACGATGGACATATCGGCCTATATCTCGCCCGAGATGTGGCATGAGCTTTGCCAGCATTGCGGTACTGAGCCCAACCAGCTGCGCAATCGCTATGATGCCGTGCTGCACCTCGTATCGGCCGCCGACGGTGCCGAGCAGTACTATACGCTGGCTACCAATGCCAGCCGATACGAGCAGGCCGACGAAGAAGGACTGCAGCTGGCCCGCGACCTGGACAAGAAGGTGAACCGCGCCTGGACGGGACATCCGCATCTTCGTGTCATCAACAACCACGACGACTTTGAAGCCAAGATGAATCGCGTGCTCTCCGATATCAGTAACGTGCTCGGCATACCGCAGCCCATAGAAGACGAGCGTACATACATAGTCGAGCTGACAGGAGAACTGCCCGAGTGCATTGAGAGTGAGATAGCCCAGACTTACCTTGTCTCCGATCCTGATTGCATCATACGACTGCGACGCCGCAGCTGGCAGGGAGGAGAGGTGGTTAACATCCATAAGACGCGTAAGCAGATTTCGCCTACTGAGGTGCTTGAGACTGAGCGACAGGTCTCTAACGCGCTCTATGAGTCGTTATTGCAGCAGGCTGACCCATATCGTACTACTATCCGCAAGACCCGTCGCTCGTTCATATGGAAAGGACAGTATTTTGAACTCGACCAATTCCATGCCCCGCTCTCCGACCTCATTATCCTCGCCGTTAAGGGCGTCACTCCGCAGGAAAGCGTCCACTTCCCTCCTTTCCTGCGTATAGTCAAGGATATCGGCGGCAACCAGCAATACTATAACTATAACCTCGCCCTACAGCGCTGATTTTGTTATGAAAATCAGGCCGTTCGCTGAATATATTAGTGTGATGGCCAAACTTTACCTACCTTTGCATCGTCAATACGATACACAGTAACATTCTAAAACGGATAAAGTATGAAAAAGATTCTGATGATGATGGTAGCCCTGCTGACCCTGACGGTTGTCATGGCTCAGGGTGAGAACAGAGAGCGCAGGGCTCCGAAGAAAATGACTCCTGCCGAGATGACCAAGCGGATGGTGAAAGACCTGAATCTGAACGATAAGCAGAAGACTCAGGTGCAGGCTCTGAACGAACAGTATAAAGACTATCTTAACGGCCCGGGAATGGGTGGCCAGCGCCCTCCCAAACCTGATTCAGAGCCAGGTGCAGCACCGCAGCAGGAACATCAGCGTCCTCAGATGACCGAGGCGCAGAAAGCCCAGATGAAGCAGTACAAGGCCAAACGTGAAGAATACGACAAGAAGCTGAAGACCATCTTGACTGATGCCCAGTACAAGACCTACCAAAAGATGCAAAAACGTCGTGGTCCTGGTGGTCCTGGAGGTCCTCGTGACGGGAAACGCCCCGAACGCAGTCAGAGCGAATAAATGTAAGATAGAGTAAAAGAAGAGGATGGACGTCCCGTCAGGACTCCATCCTCTTCTGCTTTTTGTTGGTAGGGACGATCGGGCTCGAACCGATGACCTCTGCAATGTGACTGCAGCGCTCTAAACCAACTGGGCTACGCCCCTGTTTTTAGAAATCGACTGCAAAGGTACACATTATTTTCCAAACAACCTAATGTTTTGAAGTTTTTTTTCTTCCTATCGGATGAATAACAGTTCGCGATATTTGGGCAGGGGCCATAGTGAGTCGTCGACGATGAGCTCCAACTTGTCTATCTGGTAACGGATGGTGTCGAGCTTCGGTTCCACCTTGTCGTGATAGGTGATGGCCCGCTCGTGCTCGTCGGCAATCTTATTAGCGAGTTTGCGGGCATTGACAAGTTCCTCGACGCCCTTCTCGATGGCAGAGGTTCGTTCTGCAATTTCCTCGATGAGCTTGAGGTTGCGGGCAGAGAGCTTCTCTGCCTTGTCGACGGCAAAGATTTCTGCCATGTTCTCGACATTTTTAAGCAGCTGGCTCTGGTAGCGGGTGGCCACGGGGATGATGTGGTTCATAGAGAGGTCGCCCAGGACACGGGCTTCAATCTGTATCTTCTTCGTGTATGTCTCCCACTTCACCTCGTTGCGGGCCTCCAACTCTTTCTTCGTCATCACACCCAGACTCTCGAACATCTGTATGCTCGCGTCGTCGAGGTAGCGTTCAAAGATTTTCGGACACGACTTCTCTACATCCAGACCGCGCTTCTGTGCCTCGAGCACCCATTCGTCTGAGTAGCCGTTACCGTCGAAGCGGATGGGCTTACAGGTCTTGATGTCCTCGCGCAATACTTCGATGATGGCGTGGAAGGTGGCGCTGTGCTCTGTTCCTGCCAGTTTCTTCTCAAACTCTGGAATACGCTTGTCTACTCGCTTCTTGAAGTCTACAAGAGCTTCGGCTACGGCACTGTTCAGGGCTATCATGGCGCTGGCGCAGTTGGCTTCGGAACCGACGGCGCGGAACTCGAAGCGGTTGCCGGTAAAGGCAAAGGGTGAGGTGCGGTTACGGTCGGTATTGTCGATGAAGAGTTCTGGAATCTCGGGGATGTCCATCTTCATGCCCTGCTTGCCGGCCATTGCCAGGATGTCGTCGACGTCGGCTCTCTCGATGTGGTCGAGCAGTTCGCTGACCTGTTTGCCAAGGAACGATGATATGATGGCGGGAGGTGCCTCGTTGGCTCCCAGGCGGTGGGCATTGGTGGCCGACATGATGGAGGCTTTCAGCAGTCCGTTGTGTCGGTATACACCCATCAGCGTTTCGACGATGAAGGTGGCGAAGCGAAGGTTCTGCTCTGCTGTCTTGCCAGGGGCATGGAGCAGCACTCCATTGTCGGTAGACAGACTCCAGTTGTTGTGCTTACCGCTGCCGTTGATGCCGGCAAAGGGCTTCTCGTGTAGCAGTACGCGGAAGCCGTGTTTGCGGGCCACGCGCTTCATTACTGACATAAGCAGCATGTTATGGTCTACGGCCAGGTTGGTTTCCTCGAAGATGGGTGCCAGCTCGAACTGGTTCGGAGCTACTTCGTTGTGTCGTGTCTTGGTGGGGATGCCCAGTTCAAGGGCGACTATCTCCAACTCGCGCATAAAGGCAGCGACGCGTTCGGGAATGGCTCCAAAGTAGTGGTCGTCCATCTGCTGGTTTTTTGCAGAGTCGTGCCCCATCAGCGTACGCCCTGTCAGCAGCAGGTCAGGACGGGCAGCGTAGAGTCCTTCGTCCACGAGGAAGTACTCTTGTTCCCAGCCAAGGTTAGATGTCACCTTCTTGACGGCAGGGTCGAAGTAATGGCATACGTCAGTGGCGGCCACGTTCACGGCATGCAGGGCACGCAGCAGCGGAGCCTTGTAGTCAAGGGCCTCACCGCTATAGGAAATGAATACGGTGGGTATGATTAGTGTGTCGTCGATGATGAACACCGGGCTTGTGGGGTCCCAGGCTGAATAGCCGCGGGCTTCGAAGGTGGAGCGGATGCCGCCAGAGGGGAAGCTGGACGCATCGGGTTCCTGCTGTACGAGCAGTTTGCCGGTGAATTCCTCCACCATACCGCCCTTGCCGTCGTGTTCGATGAATGAGTCATGTTTCTCGGCGGTACCCTCCGTCAGTGGCTGGAACCAGTGGGTATAGTGGGTTACGCCGTTCTCGGTGGCCCATTGCTTCATGCCGGCCGCCACGGCGTCGGCGATGTCGCGGTCGAGACGGGCGCCGTTGTCCATTACGTCAATCATTTTCTCATAGACAGCCTTGGGCAGATACTTATACATCTTCTCACGGTTGAAGACCTTCTTCCCAAAGTACTGTGCGGGTCTCTCACCGGGTGCTTTTACGTCGAGTGGCTTCTTCTTGAAAGCTTCACCGACAACCTGAAATCTTAATGTTTCCATAATCGTTTTGTGTTTGGTGTTAATGATTCGTTATTACGTTGTCTTTGTCCATTTCTTAATTCTCTCTAACGCCTCGTCGGTCTGTTCGTGCGAACCGAATGCGGTGAAGCGTACGTATCCTTCGCCACTGGGACCGAAGCCGACTCCTGGCGTGCAGACTACGTTAGCCCCATAGAGCAAGGCTTCGAAGAACCTCCAAGAGGGAGTCGGTGCCATAGCGCCAACTTCCTTTTGGAAGCTGTCAGGTGTGCGCATCCAGATGTAGGGAGCGTTCTGTCCGCCATAGCATTCGTAGCCGAGTGAGCGTAGCGTGGTAAGCATCTTAGCGGCATTGTGCATATAGTAATCGATGGTTTGCTTTACCTGTTGCTTGCCCTCTGGTGAATAGATAGCCTCGGCGGCTCGCTGGCTGATGTAGCTCGTACCGTTAAACTTCGTACTTTGGCGGCGCAGCCACAGTTGGTTGAGCGAGATGCGCTCGCCTTCGAAGGTAGACACTGTTACTTCCTTGGGGACGATGGTGTAGCCGCAACGCACGCCAGTGAACCCTGCCGTCTTTGAAAATGAGCGGAACTCGACGGCACACTTGCGGGCGCCACGAATCTCGTAGATGCTGTGGGGAATATCCGGATCCTGGATATAGGCCTGGTAGGCAGCGTCGAAGAGTATGAGCGCGTCGTTCTTCAGTGCGTAGTTTACCCATTTGCGCAGTTCCTGTTTGGTGATGACGGTACCTGTAGGATTGTTGGGGTAGCATAGGTAGATCACATCCACCGGACGGCCCTTGGGCACCTCTGGCACAAAACCGTTCTCTGCCGTGGTGGGCATGTATCGTACGTTGGTCCAGCGCCCTTCGCGGTAGGTGCCGCATCGGCCAATCATTACGTTAGAGTCGATGTAGACGGGATAGATGGGGTCGGTGACGCCGATGAAGTTGTCCCAGTGGAGCAGCTCCTGAAAGTTGCCGGTGTCGGACTTTGCTCCGTCGTTAATGAATACCTCGTCGAGGCTAAGACGTACACCACGGGGTATGAAGTCGTTCTTCAGGATGGCTTCGCGCAGGAAGTCGTAGCCTTGTTCGGGGCCGTAGCCTCGGAAACCGTCTGCAGTAGCCATCTCGTCGACGGCCTTGTGCATAGCCTGGATGACGGCAGGACAGAGTGGTTGGGTAACGTCGCCGATGCCGAGCGATATGACGTCGGCCTTGGGGTGCATTACCTTGAAGGCGTTAACCTTCTTGGCAATGTCGGCGAAGAGGTAGTTCGCCTGCAGGTTGAGAAAGTGGATGTTTACTAGGGCCATATTTTTTAGTATTTCGATGCTTCGATGTTTTGTTATTTCGACGTTTCGGCTTCGCCGTCGAAGACGAATTGTGCGGGTCCTGTCATGTAGACGTGGTTGCCGTTTCCGGCCCACTCGATGTCGAGTGAGCCGCCGTCCATGACGATAGTGTTCTGTCGCGAGCCGCGACCTGTGGTTACAGCCGCGACGGCAGTGGCACAGGCGCCGGTGCCGCAAGCCATGGTGATGCCGCTGCCCCGCTCCCATACGCGGGTACGTATGTGTCCGTTGGGCTCGACTCTGGCGAACTCAATGTTACAGCGCTGGGGGAAGGCCGGATGATGCTCGAGTATGTGTCCTGTTTCTTCTACCTGGTCGATGTTGTCGGTGAAGATGACGTAATGTGGGTTGCCCATGGAGACAAAAGAGCCCTTTCCGGAGTCGCGGCAGGATACGAACTGTTCTGGTACGTCGAACATCGGTTCGCCCATGTCAACGGTAACGCGCTCCACCTTGTTGTCTGCCAAGTGTAGCTGGAGTGTTTTGATGCCTGAGAGGGTGAGCAGCCGTATTGTCGTCTTATTCGTCAGGTTGCGGTCATACAGGTATTTGGCAATGCATCGGGAGGCGTTGCCACACATCATGGCCTCACTGCCGTCGGCGTTGAAGATGCGCATGGAGAAGTCGGCCTCGGGTACGGGACTGCGGTCTATGAGTACCAGCCCGTCGGATCCGATGCCCTTGTGGCGGTCGCTCCATCTGGTGGCGCAGACCTGGGGGTCGGCTATCGGATGCTGCATGGCGTTGACGTAGATGTAGTCGTTGCCGCAGCCGTGCATCTTGGTAAAGGGTATCTTCTTCATCTCGTCAGATATTCGTTTACTTTCTTGGCCGTCTCTATGCCGCTGGCCATGGCGCGCACTACGAGCGAGGCTCCGTTGGCACTATCGCCACACACGAAGACGTTCTCGGGATATTCGGGGTGCTCTGGCTTCAGGAACCCCATAGCCAGCAAGCATAGCTCTGCCTTGATGATTTCTGGCTTGCCCTTCTCAGCCATGATAGGTCGGCCTCCTTCAGGATTCGGCCTCCATTCTATCTCCTGCACCTTTACGCCAGTCAGCCTGCCGTCCTTGCCCAGGAACTCCAGCGTATTGACGTTCCAACGGCGTGTACAGCCCTCCTCGTGGCTCGAGGTGGTCTTGAGTGTGCGGGGCCAGTTGGGCCAGGGGTTCTGCGGGTCGTCATGTCCTTCTACGGGGCGGGGCATAATCTCTATCTGTGTGACGCTGCGGCATCCCTGGCGGTGTGCCGTGCCGATGCAGTCGCTGCCCGTGTCGCCGCCGCCGATGACGAGCACGTCCTTTCCCTTGGCGGTGATGCGCTGGTCCTTCGTAAACTCCATGCCAGCCAGGACGCGGTTCTGCTGCGAGAGCAGTTCGAGGGCGAAGTGGACTCCCTTCAGTTCACGGCCGGGGATATTGAGGTTGCGGGCGGTGGGCGTGCCGGTGGCGATGACTACGGCGTCAGCCTGTCCCGTAAGTTGCGATATTATCGCTGCACATCCAACGTCCTCGCCGTAACGGAAGGTGATGCCCTCAGCCTCTAAGAGCCTGAGGCGCCTGTCAATAATCGCCTTGTTGAGCTTGAAGTTGGGGATGCCGTAGCGCAGCAGTCCGCCGGCAGCCTCGTTCTTCTCGTACACCGTCACCGTATATCCCATCTGATTGAGGGCATCGGCGGCAGCCAGTCCGGCCGGGCCGGCACCGACGACGGCCACGCGCTTGCCGCAGCGCCGGGCAGGCATCCGCGGCTGGATATACCCCTCGCGGAACGCCGCCTCGATGATGGCGCACTCGTCCTCGCGGTTGGTGGTAGGCTCGTGGTTGAAGCGGTTCAGCACGCAGGCCTTCTCGCACAGCGCCGGACAGATGCGGCCCGTGAACTCGGGGAAGGGATTGGTGCTCGCCAGCCGACGGTAGGCCAGCTCCCAGTCGCCCCGATACAGCGCGTCGTTCCACTCCGGTGCCTTGTTGCCCAGCGGACAGGCCCAGTGGCAGAAGGGTACGCCACAGTCCATGCAGCGCGATGCCTGCAGCTTGCGTTCCCGGGTCGAGAGCGTCTGCTCCACCTCGCCAAAGTCGTGTATGCGGTCGTGAACCGGACGGTAGCCCGCCTCCTGACGGCCGATCTCTAAGAATGCTTTCGGATTTCCCATTGTCGTATTTTCTGTTTTATTTCACTATTCCATTGTTGTCTATACCCCGAGAGGGGTCTCTACTCGCCACTTTAGCTCCGGCAGCGCCCGCTCAGTAGTCTCGCTGTATGTCGGCAATCTTCTCGTGCAGGCGTGCCATCTTCTCCTCTTCGAGCACACGCTTGTACTCGATAGGCACCACCTGGATGAAGTCGTCGATGTAGCGGTGCCAGTCGTCAAGCATGCGCCCGGCCAGTGCCGAACCCGTATGCAGATAATGCTGGCGGATGAGTTCGAGCAGTTCTTTGCGGCTAACGCTGTCCTCCACCAGCGAGAGTTCTACCATATCCATATTGCAAAAATAGTCGAACGTGTGCTTGGGGTCATAGACGTAGGCCACGCCACCCGACATACCGGCGGCGAAGTTGCGGCCCGTCTCGCCGAGCACAACGACCCGGCCCCCCGTCATGTACTCGCAGCAGTGGTCGCCAGCCCCCTCGACGACGGCTACGGCCCCCGAGTTGCGCACGGCGAAGCGCTCGCCCACCTTGCCGTTGATGTAGAGCTCGCCCGACGTGGCCCCGTAGAGCCCCGTATTGCCGGCAATGATATTTTCTTCTGCACGGAAGTCGTCACTGCGGCGGGCCGGCGGCAGTATCGAGATGCGTCCGCCCGAGAGTCCCTTGCCGAAGTAGTCGTTCGTCTCGCCCTCCAGACGCAGGTCCAAGCCCTTCACGGCAAAGGCACCGAACGACTGACCAGCCGAGCCCTTGAACTTTATCCTGATAGTGCCATCCGGCAGTCCCGCCTCGCCATACCGTTTGGCGATGACCCCCGAGAGCATTGTGCCCACGGCGCGGTCGGTATTCTTGATGGCGTAGTCGAGCGATACTTCCTCGCCGCCGTCGATGGCCTTTGCTGCCGCCTTGATGATCTCCTCATCCTTCACGCCCGTCACCTTGGTATAGGCACTGCGATCCCAGTAGAGCGCCTTGTCCGTGTCGTGCTTGTGCAGCAGTCGGGAGAAGTCGATGGTCTGCTGCTTGGGAGTCATGCTGTCGGTCTTGACCTCCAGCAAGTCTGTACACCCTATGATGTCCTTGAGGCGGCTCACGCCTATCTCGGCCAGATACTCCCTTACCTGCTGCGCCAGGAACGTAAAATAGTTCACCACATACTCCGCACGGCCCTCGAAGTGTTTCCTCAGTTCCGGGTTCTGCGTGGCCACGCCCATCGGACAGGTATTGGTATTGCACTTACGCATCATCACGCAGCCCAGCACGATGAGCGGCAGTGTGCCAAACGAGAACTCGTCGGCACCGAGCATGGCCATGATGATGACATCCTTGGCGGTCTTCAACTGCCCGTCGGTCTGCAGGCGCACCTGATTCCGCAGCCCGTTCATCACCAGCGTCTGCTGCGTCTCGGCGAGACCAATCTCGGGCGAGATGCCTGCAAAGCGCATCGAAGAGGCAGGACTGGCACCCGTACCGCCCTCGGCACCCGAAACCACAATCAGGTCAGCCTTAGCCTTCGCCACACCAGCGGCAATCGTTCCCACACCGCTCTCAGCTACCAGCTTCACGCTGACAGCAGCCGTCGGGTTGATGTTCTTCAGGTCGAAGATAAGCTGAGCCAAATCCTCAATACTATAGATGTCGTGATGAGGTGGCGGCGAGATGAGCGAGATGCCTGGAATGGCATTACGCGTCTTAGCAATGATGTCGTTCACCTTGAAGCCTGGCAGCTGTCCGCCCTCACCGGGCTTCGCACCCTGCGCCACTTTGATCTGAATCTCCTCGGCATTCACCAAGTATTCTGCCGTCACGCCGAAGCGTCCCGAAGCTATCTGCTTCGTCTTGCTCGACAGACTCACACCGTCCACCTCCGTGTGATAGCGGGCATTGTCCTCGCCGCCCTCACCGGTATTGCTCCGGCTGCCGAGCCTGTTCATGGCCAGAGCCAGAGCCTCATGCGCCTCACTGCTAAGGGCACCAAAACTCATAGCTCCCGTCACAAAATGGCGGACGATGCTCTCCACCGGCTCCACCTCGTCGATGGGCGTAGGCTTGGCTGCCTTCTTGAAACCTAAGAAGTCGCGGATGAAAATCGGTGATTCCTTCTCATCAACAAGTTTTTCCCACTCCTTGAACTTCTCGTAACTGCCCTGTCGCGTAGCCAACTGCAGACGGGCAATCGTCTCCGGGTTCCAAGCATGCTTGATGCCGTCCTTGCGCCATGAGAATTGTCCCTGGTTCTTCAGTACGGGGGTAGAAAAGTCTTCATTAAACCGGATCTGGTCCCTCGCAATCTCCTTCAGACCAATGCCGCCAATGGTGCTCACCTCCGTACCGAAGTACCGGCGCAGCAGGTCCTCGCCCAGTCCGATACTCTCGAAAATCCTTGCACCGCGATACGACCGGATGGTTGAAATACCCATCTTCGACATAATCTTCTTCAGACCCTTATCCACCGCCTTGATGTAGTTCGCCTCAGCCGTGGCATATTCCTCCTGTATCTTGCCGCGCTTCACAAGGTCGTCAAGAATGCCGAATACCATATACGGACACAGCGCACTCGCACCATAGCCCAGCAGCAAGGCCGCATGCATCGTCTCACGAATCTCGCCGCTCTCCACAATCAGCGCCGTCTGCACACGCTTGCCAACGCCAATAAGATATTGGTGCACGGCACTCACCGCCAAGAGGGAAGGGATGGCGGCATGCTGTTCATCGATGTCGCGGTCGGTAAGGATGATATAGTTCACCCCCTCGTCGACACTTGCCTCAGCAGCTTTGCAGAGGTCGTCGAGTGCCTGGCGCAGACCTTCTTCGCCCTTGGCCGTCTCAAAGGCCATCGACAGCTTCTTTGTGTTGAACCCCTTATACCTTATATTACATAGTATATCGAGTTGTGTGTTGGTCAATACCGGCTGCGGCAGGCGCACCATCTTGCAGTTCGAGGCGTCGGGCGTCAGAATGTTCGTGCCCACGGCACCGATGTACTCCGTCAGACTCATCACCAGCTCCTCGCGGATGGGGTCGATGGCGGGGTTCGTCACCTGAGCGAACTGCTGGCGGAAATAGTTGAAGAACACCTGCGGGCGGTCGCTGATGACAGCCAGCGGCGTGTCGTTGCCCATTGCTGCCACAGGCTCCTGACCCGCAGTGGCCATCGGGATGATGGTGCGGTCGATGTCCTCCTGCCCGTAGCCGAACTGCACCAGCCGCTGCTCCAGGTGCACCACGCTGTTCTCCACGTGCCGACCGCTCTTCAGCTTTTCCAGCTGCACGCGGTTCTCGCTGAGCCATTCGCGATAGGGGTGAGCCTTGGACAGCTGCTCCTTAATCTCGCCGTCGTAGTAAATCCTCCCCTCCTGCGTGTCTATCAGCAGAATCTTTCCCGGCTGCAGGCGTCCCTTCGACACCACGTCGCCCGGCTCGAAGTCCATCACCCCCACCTCCGAGGCCACCACCATCATACCCTGACGGGTAATGGTGTAGCGCGAGGGGCGCAGACCGTTGCGGTCCAGCATTCCGCCCGCATAGCGTCCGTCAGAGAACAGCAGGGCGGCAGGCCCGTCCCACGGCTCCATCAGTATCGAGTGGTATTCATAGAAGGCTTTCAAGTCTTCGCTGATGGGGTTCTTGTCGTTGAACGACTCCGGCACGAGTATCGCCATTGCCTGCGGCAGCGACATCCCGCTCATCGTCAGAAACTCGAACACGTTGTCGAGACTTGCCGAGTCGCTCATGCCTTCCTCCACGATGGGCGAGATGTCGCGGATGTCGCCCAGTGCCTCGCTCAGCAGCACGCTCTCCCTGGCCTTCATCCAGCCCCGGTTGCCGCGGATGGTGTTAATCTCGCCGTTGTGCGCCAGCAGGCGGAACGGCTGGGCCAACGACCATGTCGGGAACGTGTTGGTGCTGAATCGCGAGTGCACCAGCGCCAGTCCGCTCGTCAGGTAAGGGCTCGACAGGTCAGGGAAGTAGCGTCTGAGCTGCCCGGAAGTCAGCATACCTTTATATATAATGTTTGTGTTGGATAGTGAACAAATATAAAAGTCACCGTCATCCACTCGGTTCTCTATCTTTTTCCTAATAATATATAGCTTCTTTTTCAGCGCGGCCTCCACGCTCTCCGGTGAGTTTTGCAGTTGCTCCTCAAAATCTCCTCTATGGGAGTGGCTCTGCGGGAGGCTTACAAATATCTGCTTGATGGCCGGCTCCACCCGCCGTGCCGCCTCGCCCAGCACCTCCGGACAGGTGGGCACCGTGCGCAGGTGCATCAGCTCCAGCCCCTCGCGCTCTATCTCTTCTATCATCACCGAGAGAATTTCCTGCTGCGCCGCCTCGTCCTTGGGCAGGAACACCAGTCCCGTGCCGTACTTGCCTTTCTCTGGCACGGGGATGCCCTGCAGCAGGATAAACTCGTGCGGTATCTGGAGCATGATGCCTGCACCGTCGCCCGTCTTGTCGCGCGTCTCCGCACCGCGGTGCTCCATGTTCTCCAACACTTTCAAGGCGCTGTCCACCAGTTCGTGGCTCTTGCCTCCGTGAATGTTCACCACCATGCCTACGCCGCAGGCGTCGTGCTCATACTGTGGCTGATATAGTCCGTCTAATTTACTTTTTGTCATACAAGTCCTTAGTTTAATCTTTCTTTTTGTCTCGATTTCGGGTGCAAAGATAATACAAAAAGACATAAAAACAAACAAATATCTATCAAAAATTTTGTTAGGATTCGCACACAACTAACACTTTGTCTTCATTTATCCTTATTCTGTAACATTATGAAAAGAAAAGCGGCTCGATACGGCTCAAATCTTTACATTCTGTCATTTTGCCTCAATTTCTTGATGAAAAGTAGTAAGTTTATGCACTTTTTTCTCACTAATCATCGTAACTTTGCTGCCGAAATCTTGCAAGGTTACACGAAAACTAAGTATTCATTTAAAAAGGTAAAAAGTATGAAAAGGATAGAAGCCATTATCCGCAAAACCAAGTTCGAGGAGGTCAAGGAGGCACTGCTGCATTCAGACATCGACTGGTTTGAGTACCACGACGTCCACGGCATCGGGCAGAGCCGACAGGAGCGCATCTACCGTGGCGTGCAGTATTCTACCGACGTTATAGAGCGCGTGGCCATCACCATTGTATGCCGCGACATCATCATGCAACCCACTGTCAATGTCATCCTCCGGGTGGCACATACTGGTCAGGTGGGCGACGGCCGCATCTTCGTGAGCGACGTGATAGACACGTGGAGCATCCGTACCGGCGAGCATGGCGATACGGTGCTGAGAGACAAGAAATAAAGGATAACAAAGAAAGGAAACGATTATGGAAACAATAGCATTATCACTCGATACCGTATGGATGCTCCTGGCAGCCATGCTGGTTTTCTGGATGCAGCCGGGCTTTGCCCTGTGCGAGGCAGGCTTTACACGCAGCAAGAACACAGCCAACATACTGATGAAGAACTTCGTCGACTTCATGTTCGGCTCGCTCTTGTTCTTCTTCCTCGGCTTCGGGTTCATGTTCGGCTCTGAGGGGGCCGGCTTCGTCGGCGCGCCTAACTGGGGCGACCTCTCGTTCTACAAGGGCAGCCTGCCCGTGGAGGGATTCCTGATTTTTGAAACCGTCTTCTGCGCCACCTCGGCCACCATCGTCAGCGGAGCCATGGCCGAGCGCACCAAGTTCTCGATGTATCTGGTCTATTCGGCCGTCATCTCGCTGTTCATCTACCCCATAGAGGGCCACTGGACGTGGGGCGGCGGATGGCTGTGCAATGGTGAGGAGGACTCGTTTATGATGCAGACGTTTGGCGACGTGTTCCACGACTTCGCCGGTTCGGCCATCGTGCATAGCGTGGGTGGCGTGCTGGCGCTGGTGGGCGCCATTGCCCTCGGTCCGCGTCGCGGCAAGTACGGTGCCGACGGCAGGAGCCGTGCCATACCGGGTCACAACCTGGCCATGGCCGCTCTGGGCGTGTTCATCCTGTGGCTCGGTTGGTTCGGCTTCAACCCCGGCTCGCAGCTGGCAGCCTCTGGCGAGGTGAACCGCACGGCCATCAGCCATGTGTTCCTGACCACCAACCTCGCTGCCGTGGCGGGTGGTACGGCCACGATGCTGCTTACTTATATCAAATACGGCAAGCCGTCGCTCTCGCTGACGCTCAACGGCGTGCTGGCCGGACTGGTGGGCATCACGGCCGGGTGCGACCTCGTGTCGCCCTTCGGAGCCGTCATCATCGGACTCATCTGCGGCGTGGTGCTGGTCTTCGCCATCGAGTTCATCGACCACCGTCTGCACATCGACGACCCTGTGGGTGCCTCCAGCGTGCATGGTGTCTGCGGCATCCTCGGCACGCTGATGACGGGCCTGCTCTCCACATCTAACGGTGCCCTCTACGGTCACGGCTGGGGATTCTTCGGGGCCGAGCTGTTCGGCATACTCTGCATCGACCTCTGGGCGGCCCTCTGCGGCATCGTGCTCTTCTACGGCATCAAGCGGCTGCACGGCCTGCGCGTAGACGAGCGCATCGAGGACGAGGGGCTCGACATCTACGAGCACGGTGAGTCGTGCTATAACTAAGTGAACAGTTAAAAGTGAATAATTTGCTACCGCTATGGTACATTAATAATTTAAGGTATGAAAAAGATTGTTTTATTCGCAATGGGCCTGGTGCTTGGCGGCCCCGCCCTTGCACAGGAGAAGGTGGAGACGACCATCGCGGCCGACTTCGTGAACGAGTACATCTGGCGTGGCCTGAAGCTGGGCGACGTGGCCGTGCAGCCGACATTCGGCGTGGGCTACAAGGGCCTGTCGCTGACGGCCTGGGGCTCGTACGGACTGTCGAACAAGGACGACGTGAAGGAGTTCGACCTGACGCTCGGCTACGCCATCGGCGGCCTGAACATCGGCATCACCGACTATTGGTTCTCGGAAGGACTCGACCCCGACGCGCGCTACTTCAAGTACGATGCCCACTCGACCAACCACGTCTTCGAAGCCAACATCGGCTATGACTTCAGCCGTTTGAGCGGATTGGCCATCCCCGTCGTCCTGCAGTGGTATACCAACTTCGGCGGCAACGACGGCTTGAACAAGAACGGCAGGCGGGCCTACAGCAGCTATGTCGAAGCCAGCGTACCCTTCCGCCTCGCTACAGTCGACTGGACAGCCACAGTCGGTGCAGTACCATACGCCACCACCTCGTACGGCACCAACGGCTTCGCCGTCACCAACCTCTCGCTGCGGGCCACGAAGGACATACGGGTGACCGACTCCTTCTCCATCCCCGTCTTCGGACAGCTGACGGGTAACCCCTGCTCGCAGAAAGCATACCTGGTTCTCGGTTTCACGCTGCAACCTTAATCTTTGCCAGGTAACCGCCCCCTCTTCCGCCGCTGATGGCAGAAGAGGGGGATTTTTTCTGTTCTTAACTAAACTCTCCGATGTACTCCGTAGGCGAGCAACCCTTGAACTTGACGAAGTTGCGGTGAGCCGTAGGATAGCTGCGGAAGCCTGCGGCAAAGAAGAGTTGCTTCTGGTTCTGTGTAGGATTCTGGCGCAGCAGGTTGGCCATGAACTCCACACGCTTCGAGTTCATGTAGTCGTTGAAGGTCATCCCCGTGTGCTCCTTGATGCAACACGCCACGTAGATGCGGTTGGTGCCGAGCGTCTGACTGACGGAGGCAACGGTGGTGTCGGGGTTGCGCCAGTATTCCTTGATGTCCATCAGATATGACACCTGCTGCCACAGGTCCTTGTTCTCCACCACAGACAGGTCGC
>JAGBJJ010000063.1 GCA_017934525.1 Prevotella sp. | reverse complement strand
TTGCTTGTCGGATTCTCTTCCTCAGGTCCGCTCTCAGGAGGCTTTGCGCCTCCTGCCGCTAAGGCAAACCTCCGCAGTGTTTTTCATGGTTTTAAGGCTTACGCCACACTACGGATTTTGCACTTCTATATTGAACTTAGGTAGGCCAAAAGAACATCCGCCAACCGGCCCTATTGGCAGCTGACGGATGAAAATGTCGATGAAATGGGGAAAAACGAGCGCTGGTATGTTTTTACTCCAGCGCGTTGTCGTCACTGGGCGATGACTGCCTGTCGCGGTAAATCACCTTGTTGGCTCCGCTGGTGATGCGCAGAGCCTCGGGGTGCTCTTTGATAAACGAGTCGATGTGGCGTACGCGCTTCTCCTCTAATATCTCGTCGACGGCAATCAGGATGCCCGTCTCCTCGACATCGCCGAAGCCGTAGTTGATAGCTGTGCCGAAGAGCTTCATCGTCGGCGACAGGCTCATATAGGCATTCACCAGTGGGGGGATGTTGTAGCCCAAGGCACGTATCTCGTGGTTGAGTATGCGGTAGTCGCCTTTGAAATTATTTTCACAAAACAAGTTGGCCAGTTCCTGCTCATCGGCTTCAATTTTCAGCGGTTTCATCGGTATAACCAGCCTCTCTTTGTCGTTGAAATACTTTTTTAGAAAGTAAAGAATCATGTCGCGCCCCTTGCGTATGTAGCTGGGGTACATGGTCATCTTGCCAAAGAAGTAGCGCACGTTTGGCATGACCACGGTGAGCGCTCCGAGTCCATCCCATAGGTTGTCGAGTGCAAAGAGGCTCTTGGCTCCCATGCGGCTCGACTGGTAGGGCAGCGCAACAAACGAGCGCCCGAGCTCGACGGTATAGGGCATATATTCGCGAATGAATTTCTCGCTGAAGTGGAACATATGGCTGGTGGCCAGTTTGGGCTGCCCGTCGGCGCCCATCTTCCACTTCGTGCCCTCCAGATAGCGATAGCCCCCGATAATCTCCTCAGCTTCGGGATTCCACACAATAAGCTGTTTGTAGCAGTTGTTGCCGGTGTCAAACTCGTCGATGTCGGTTTCTTTGCCAGTACCTCCGCCGGCTTCGCGGAATGCAATCTCGCGCAGTCGTCCTATCTCTTTCATCACGTTGGGTGCTTCGTGGGCAGTGATGACATAGATCTCGTTGTTGCTTTTGTTCGTCATGCGCAACTGTCGGTCGGGTGTCAGCTCGGCTTTCAGCAGTTCCTTGGCGATGGGTTGTATGACAGGTTGTTGCATATTAGGAGTGTTTTTAGGGGGGGGCATGTGTGTATTAGAGTTTACCGTGTGAGCCGGCTTTGAGCTTGTAGACGCTCTGCTTCACTTCCTGAGCCCACTGCGCGGGCGTCTTGCTCTTGTCGAAAGTCTGCCAGGGTATGGGCTTGCCAATGTGTATGCGGAAGGTGTTGCCCGTGTTTTTAAACATCTCGTCGACGAGGAAGAGCATGGCTATGTTAACCTTCTTCACCAGTCGGTCGCTGATGTTCGACAAGCGGTAGAAAAAGTTGCTGTTGCGGCCTTCGAAGAAGATAGGCACCACGTCGCGCCTGGTCTCCACGCTCTTGCTCACGAAGGTCTTCTTCCACTCTAGGTCGCAAATGTAGCCGTTGCGCTTGCGCGAACAGAGGCCTGCGGGAAACATCAGGATGTGGGTGTCGCCCTGGAAGCCTGCTTCGACCATGGCAGGGAAGTTACGACCCTGTTTGCCGGTTTTGTTGATGGGAATGCAGAGCGGAGCCAGCCCCGGCAGGTTCATCAGCAGGTCGTTGACTAAGTAGCGGAAGCGCCCGTCGTACTGCTTGCCGAGCACCGAGCCCAGGGCAACGCCGTCGATGCCGCCCAGCGGATGGTTCGACACGAAGGTGTAGAGGCGCCCGTCGTCTTTGGGCGGCAGGTTTTCGGCTCCCTCCACCTCGATTTTCACGTTCAGGAAGTCGAGACAGTCCACCAACCATGGCGTGCCCTGCAGGTCGCGAGCCCGCCACAGAAATTCGTTCACCTGGTCTTCATGGGCAATGTGCTTCAGCCAGTTTATCAGAGGTTTGGGCACCCATCGGGCATTTTTTCCCATTTTGCTGCGCAGCACTTTTTCTATGTCGACGGTTTTCTGTGTGATTGTTTCCATTGTTTGCTCTGCTCGTTACAATTTGCAAAAATACAAAAATTCTTTCAATCAGAGCACTTTTTAAGTGAAAAATGTTTGTTTTATTGCCGTTTTTCTTGTTTTTATGATGACGAAAGGGCGGCGCGTCAGTCAGGTGGGCGCATTCAGGCGCCGCGTTCAGGCCCTCGATGCAGTGCGTTGCGGCCCAGACTGCAGCGTCTGTGCGCGGCCATGTAAGGCGAGGCATGACCCTGGTTGTGCCACTTCGGCATGTCGATATTGCCGTTTCGACATTGCACAAAATCAACTTTCTGTGTAAAACTGATACCTTGTTAGGGCACTAAATCAAAAAAATGAGGGCCAAAACAAAAAAAAGTGGGGAAAAGTGGAGAATTGTGGAGGAAAATGATTAACTTTGCAGTCGAAGTCTTTATAGTAGATGTACACATGCGTTTTTTAGGAAACATAGAGGCCAAGATTGACGCGAAGGGACGAGCCTTCCTTCCCGCCGCTTTCCGCAAGGTGCTGCAGGCATCGGGCGAGGAGTCGCTGGTGATGCGCAAAGACGTACACCAGAACTGTCTGGTGCTCTATCCCGAGAGCGTGTGGAACCGCCGCATGGACGCCATGCTCGAGAAAATCAGCGAGTGGGACGACGAAGGGCAGCAGGTGCTGCGCCAGTATGTGTCGGAAGCCGAAGTGCTGACGCTTGACGGCAACGGTCGCTTCCTCATTCAGCGGCGCTATCTGCAGATGGCCGACATCGTGCAGTCGATACGCTTCATCGGCATGAACGACGTCATCGAAATATGGGCTTCTGAGAAGGCGGCGGCGCCCTTCATGCCCCAGCAGGAGTTTGCCGCCAAGCTGAAAGCTATAATGACCACAGCCACTACCTGACACCATATGATCAAGACAGCAGAAACATATCACGTATCTGTTCTTCTGAACGAGAGTGTCGGCGGGCTGGACATCCAGCCCGGCGGCATTTACGTGGACGTGACGTTTGGCGGCGGCGGCCATTCGCGCGAGATACTGCGCCGCCTCGGGCCCGACGGGCACCTGTATGGCTTCGACCAGGATGCCGACGCAGAGCAGAACCTGGCGGGCACCGACAGCCGTTTCACCTTCGTACGCAGCAACTTCCGCTACCTGAAGCAATGGATGCGCTACTATGGCGTAGACCAAATCGACGGTCTGCTGGCCGACCTGGGTGTGTCTTCACACCACTTCGACGACGCCGGGCGCGGCTTCTCATTCCGCTACGACAGTCCGCTCGACATGCGCATGAATGCGCGCGCCGGCCGCACGGCAGCCGACGTGGTCAATGAGGCGAGCGAACAGCAGCTGGCCGACATCTTCTACCTCTACGGCGAGCTGAAACAGGCGCGTCGCGTGGCTTCGGCCATCGTGAAGGCCCGTGCTGCCAGGCCCATTGCCACCACGGCACAGCTGCTGGAGGCCACCGATGCCATCTTTGCCCGTGAACGGGAAAAGAAAGAAGTGACCAAGATGTTTCAGGCCCTGCGTATAGAGGTGAACCACGAGATGGAGGCGCTGCGCGAGATGCTGGCAGCAAGCTGCCAGCTGCTGCGGCCCGGCGGGCGGCTGAGTGTCATCACTTACCACTCGCTGGAAGACCGCATCGTGAAAAACGTGATGCGGGCAGGCAATGCCGAAGGTAAAGTGGAACAAGATTTCTACGGTCGGCTGAAGTCGCCCCTTCACCTTATTAATAACAGAGTAATCACCCCGTCGGCTGAGGAGCTCGAGGCCAACCCGCGCAGCCGGAGCGCCAAACTGAGAATAGCAGAGAAACAGGCGGACGACTGATGGCGGAACAAGCCTCAGGCGCACCCGCCAACAACTGATGCGACAATGAAAGAGAAAAATATCGACACAACCGAGAAGCTGACGCCCGACGAGCAGAGCGACGACAAGCGGCAGCAGTCCAGGCAGCCGGAGTCGGCGGCCGGGGCGCTGGGCATGGGCTCCGTCAGCGAGAGCGACGATGCCCCCGTGGGGTCGCTCTCGCTGCGGCAGATAGTGGGCGGCGACTACCTCATGCTGCTCGTGCGCAACCATGCGTGGCTCATCGTACTCATCGTGCTCATCACCACGATTTATGTGGGTTTTCGCTACCAGTGCCAGCAAGACATGATTGAGATAGACCAGCTGGAAAAGAATCTGACCGATGCCAAATACAAGGCCCTGTCGAGTTCGAGCAACCTGACCGAGCTGTGCCGCCAGAGCCACGTGCTGCAGGTGCTGCGGGCCAACCAAGACAGTCTGCTGCGCGTCAGCGACCAACCGCCGTATAAGATAGAGGTGCCCGAATGATGGGCGGTGGCACGTCGGAGTGGGTCGGGCACATTGTAATTCATCATACAAAGAAAACGTAATAGGAAAGTGAGCAAGTTCAACAAAGACAAAGTGATGCAGCGCTATATGCTGGTGGCGATTTTACTGACCGTCATTGGCATCGTCGTCGTAGGCAAGGCTGGTTACACCATGACCGCCAAGCGTGGCTACTGGGAGCAGGTGGCTAACCGGCTGAAGAGCGACAGCGACAGTGTGCGCCCCAACCGCGGCAATATCCTGAGCTGCGACGGGCAGCTGTTGGCCAGCAGCATCCCCGAATATAAGATATTCATGGACTATCAGGCCGGAGGCGACGAAGACACCGCCTGGGTGGCCAAGCGCGACAGCATCTGGTACGAGAAGCTCGACAGCCTTTGCGAGGGCCTGCACGCCATCTTCCCTGAAAAGTCGGCTAAAGAGTTTAAGGAGCGCCTGCAGGAAGGCAAGCAGAAACGCCTGCAGAACGGCACGCGTGGCGCCCGCCACTGGCCCATCTGGCGGCGTAAAATCAGCTACAACACCTTCTGCGAGGTGCGCCAGTTGCCCTTCTTCAACCTGCCGCCTAACAAGGGTGGCTTCCACTGGGAGAAGTTCGAAGCCCGCCGTCGACCCTTCGGTTCGCTGGCCGAGCGCACCATTGGCGACATACGCTCCTTCGAGGGCGGCAAAGACACAGCCCGCTTCGGCATAGAGCTGAGCTACGACTCCATACTGCGCGGCCGCCACGGTATTGAGCGGCGGCAGAAGGTGCTCAACAAATTTGTCAACATCACCGTGACGCCGCCCGTAGACGGTGCCGACGTCATCACTACCATCGACGTGGGCATGCAGGACCTGGCCGAACAGGCCCTGCTCGAAGAGCTGCACAAGGACAACGCCTCGATGGGTGTGGTCATCCTGATGGAGGTGCAGACGGGCGATGTGAAGGCCATCGTCAACATGCGCAAGGGGAGCGACGGCGTCTATCGTGAGATGTTCAACGATGCCATCAGCTATCGCTGCGAACCCGGGTCGGTGTTCAAGACCGCCTCGATGCTCGTGGCCCTCGACGACGGTGTCATCGACACCAGCTACGTCATCCATACAGGCTGCGGCATCATGAAGATGCACGGCGCCAACATGAAAGACCACAACTGGCACCGCGGCGGCTATGGCGACATCAATGCTGCCAAGGCGCTCGAGGTGAGTTCGAATATCGGCGTCAGCTATGTCATCGACAATTTCTATGGCTCCAATCCTCGTAAATACGTCGACGGGCTCTATCGCGTGGGCATCGGACAAGACCTGCAGCTGGCCATACCCGGCTATCTGCCGCCTAAGATACGCTATCCCAACACGAAGACTACCGACAAGGGCCTCTACTGGAGCAAGACTACCCTGCCGTGGATGTCGATAGGCTATGAGACGCAGATAGCACCCATCAACACCGTCACCTTCTACAATGCCATAGCCAACAACGGCCGTATGATGCGTCCGCGCTTTGTCAAGCGCATCGAGAAAGACGGACAGGTGCTGCTCGAGACGCAGCCTGAGGTAATCAAGGAGCAGATAGCCAAGCCTTCGACCATTGCCACGATGCAGACCGTGCTGCGCCATGTGGTGAGCCAGGGTCTGGGCAGAAAAGCCGGCAGCCACTCTTTCCAGGTGTCGGGCAAGACCGGTACGGCGCAGGTGTCGCAGGGCGGCGCAGGCTACAAGAGCGGACAGATGTGGTACTGGCTGTCGTTCTGCGGATATTTCCCCAGCGACAATCCGCGCTACACCTGCATCGTATGTCTGAAGAAACCCGGTCTGCCGGCTTCGGGTGGCAGCATGGCCGGCGCCGTGTTCCACAATATCTCCGAGGGCGTGATGGCTAAGAGCCTGGTGCTCAGCGTCAATGATGCACGCGACTCACTGTCGGTGTTCACACCCGAGGCTAAGGTCGGCGACGCCAAGGCCGCCAACTACGTGCGCTCACAGTTGGGCATCAAGGGCAGTACGACTGTCGCCGACGAGCAGAAGGCAACAAAGGGCGTGCCCGACCTGAAGGGCATGGGGGCCCGCGATGCTGTGTATGCCTTGGAGCAGCGTGGGCTGCGTGCACGTCTGACAGGCACCGGACGCGTGAAACACCAGAGCATGGCGCCGGGCAGTGCCATCGTGCGCGGTGCCACCTGCGATTTGACATTGGAATAAGAAAAAACAAGACAAGAGATATGAAACTAACCGAGATTCTGAAAAACATGGCGGTAAAGACCGTCGAAGGTCCTGTCGATGTAGACATCACCGATGTAGACATCGACTCGCGCCAGGTGGCGCCAGGTCATCTGTTCGTGGCTATCAAAGGCACCCAGACCGATGGGCACCGCTTCATACCCAAGGCCGAGGAACAAGGCGCTGTTGCCGTGCTCTGCGAAGACATGCCTGCCGAGCGGCGCGAAGGCGTATGCTACGTGCAGGTGGCTTCTACTGAGACTGCTGTAGGCCCCGTGGCCACAGCCTTCCAGGGCCATCCCTCAGAGCAGCTGAAGCTGGTGGGCGTCACCGGTACCAACGGCAAGACCACCATTGCCACCTTATTATATAATATGTTCCGTCGTCTGGGGTATCGTTGCGGGCTGCTCTCCACGGTGTGCAACTACATAGAGGGCGAGCCAGTGGCGGCCAACCATACCACGCCCGACCCCATCGAGCTTAACCGTCTGCTGCGGCGCATGGTCGACGCCGGCTGCCAGTATGTGTTCATGGAGTGCTCCAGCCATGCCATTGCCCAGCAGCGCATTGGCGGACTGCACTTTGCCGGAGGCATCTTCACCAACCTGACGCGCGACCATCTGGACTACCATAAGACGGTGGAGAACTACCGCAACGCCAAGAAGCAGTTCTTCGACATGCTGCCCAAGGGCGCCTTTGCCATCACCAATGCCGATGACAAAAACGGCCTTTTCATGGTACAGAACACCCGGGCCACGGTGAAGACCTACTCCATACGCCAGATGGCCGACTTCAGGGCACGTATCGTGGAATGCCACTTCGAAGGCATGTATCTTGAAATTGACGGGCGTGAGGTAGGCGTGCAGTTCATAGGTAAGTTCAATGTTTCGAACCTGCTGGCCGTCTATGCTGCCGCCATGATGCTGGGGCAGCAGCCGGAAGACGTGCTGGTGGCCATGAGCACGCTGAAGAGCGTGGCCGGACGCTTGGAGCCGATACGTTCGCCCGAGGGCTTCACGGCCGTGGTGGACTATGCCCATACGCCTGATGCCCTGGAGAATGTGCTGCGAGCCATCCATGAGGTGCTCGATGGCAAGGAGGGCCGCGTCATCACCGTCTGCGGAGCTGGCGGCAACCGCGATAAAGGCAAGCGCCCGCTCATGGCTCAGGAGGCCGTCAGGCAGAGTGACCGCGTGATTATCACCAGCGACAATCCCCGTTTCGAAGAACCGCAGGACATCATCAACGACATGCTGGCCGGACTCGACGCGAAGCAGATGAAGAAGGTGCTGACCATCGTCGACCGGCGCGAGGCCATCCGCACCGCCTGTATGATGGCGCAGAAGGGCGACGTGATACTCATTGCCGGCAAGGGGCATGAAGACTATCAGGAGGTGAAGGGCGTGAAACACCACTTCGACGATCGCGAGGAGGTACGCGCCTGCTTCCAGTGAGCGATGAAACGTCGTGATAACGTAATAACGCGCCTTGTGATAGCGTAATAACGAGACAACGAAACCAACGAAACCAAAAAAGAATGTTATACTATCTTTTCCGATTCCTTGAACAATTCAATATCCCGGGCTCTCACCTGTGGAGCTATATATCATTCCGCGCCCTGCTGGCTCTCATCCTGTCGCTGGTCATCTCGATGTGGTTCGGCGAGAGGTTTATCAGGTGGATGAAGCGCCGTAAGATATTCGAGACCGAGCGTGACCCCGCCATCGATCCGTTTGGCGTAGAGAAAAAGGGCGTGCCCACCATGGGCGGCATCATCATCATCGTGGCCATCCTCGTGCCGGTGCTGCTGCTGGGTCGCATGCGCAACATCTATCTTATCCTGATGGTGGTCACTACGGTGTGGCTGGGCTTCTTGGGCTTCCTCGACGACTATATCAAGATTTTCCGGCATAACAAAGCCGGTCTGAAGGGAAAATACAAAATAGTGGGACAGCTCAGCATCGGCTTCATCGTGGGGCTGACACTCTACCTGAGTCCTGACGCGGTGATGCGTGAGAATATCTCTGCCCCCGCCACCAACAATGCCGAACTGGTGGTGAAGCATGAGCAGAAAGCCCATAAGTCGCTGAAGACCACCGTGCCTTTCTTCAAGCACCACAACCTGAGCTACTCGGAGATGATGTCGTTTGTGGGCAAGCATAAGGTGGCTGCCGGCTGGATAGTGTTTGTACTGATGACCATCCTCGTGGTGACGGCAGTGTCGAACGGTGCCAACCTCAACGACGGCATGGACGGCATGGCGGCGGGCAACTCGGCCATCATCGGTGTGGCGCTGGGCATCTTTGCCTACGTGTCGAGCCATATGGGCTACGCCAGCTACTTCGACATCATGTACATACCCCACTCCGAGGAGCTCGTCATCTTCCTCTGTGCCTTTGTGGGCGCCGTGGTGGGCTTCCTCTGGTACAACGCCTATCCGGCACAGATATTTATGGGCGACACCGGCTCGCTCACCATCGGCGGCATCATCGGCGTATGCGCCGTCATCATCCACAAGGAGCTCTTGCTGCCCATCCTCTGCGGTATCTTCTTCGTAGAGAGCCTGAGCGTCATCATACAGACACAGTGGTTCAAGCTGATGAAGCGCAAGGGGCAGCGTGTGCGCGTATTCCGTGCTACGCCCATCCACGACAATTTCCGCAAGCTCGACTCGCAGCTCGACCCTACGTCGCGCTACATCCTGAAGGGGTGGCCTCACCGTCCGTTCCATGAGTCGAAGATTACCATACGCTTCTGGATTATCACCATTATCCTGGCGGCTCTGACTATCATAACACTGAAGGTAAGGTAGAAATGCTGCCCCACTCTCAACTCCTCCCGGGAGGAGGGGAGTCTAGAAAAAGATTTATAAGAAAGAAAAAAGTAGATATGAACAAGAAAGAGAATAACATCAATAGCAAAACCGCACATGCCCCTCTTCACACGGGAGTGGCCGGACACCGTTTGGTCGTGTTAGGAGCTGGTGAGAGCGGAGCTGGCGCAGCCGTCCTGGCTAAGAAAGAAGGTTTCGACGTGTTCGTCTCTGACATGTCGAAGATTGCCTCGCGCTACAAAGAGCTGCTCGACGCCCACCATATCGCCTGGGAAGAAGGCCATCATACGGAAGAGCTCATCGTCAATGCCGACGAGATAGTGAAGAGCCCCGGCATACCCGACACGGCCCCGATGGTGGCACGGGCCATCAGTCTCGGCATTCCCGTCATCAGTGAGATAGAGTTTGCCGGACGCTACACGAAGTCGAAGATGGTGTGCATCACCGGTTCTAACGGCAAGACCACCACTACCTCTTTAATATATCATATCTTCAAGGCAGCCGGCTACGACGTAGGACTGGCCGGAAACATCGGGCGGTCGCTGGCGCTGCAGGTGGCCGAGGAGCCGCATGAGTACTATGTCATAGAGCTCTCGTCATTTCAGCTGGACAATATGTACGACTTCCGGGCCAACATCGCCGTGCTGCTCAATATCACGCCCGATCATCTCGACCGCTACGGCTTCGAGATGCAGAACTATGTGGACGCCAAGATGCGCATACTGCAGAACCAGACCGAGAGCGACGCCTTCATCTACTGGAACGACGACCCTATCATCAAGCGCGAGCTGGAGAAGTATGACATCAGAGCCATACAGTATCCCTTCTCGGAACTGAAGGAGAAGGGGTCGATAGGCTATATCGAGGAGGGACGCTACGTCATTGAGAAGCCAGAGCCTTTCAACATGGAGCAGGAACGGCTCAGCCTTACTGGCCGCCACAACATCTACAACTCGTTGGCCGCTGGTATCGCCTCGCGCGTGGCCGGCATCAAAAACGACGTGATACGCCAGAGTCTGAGCGACTTCCCCGGCGTGGAACACCGGCTCGAGAAGGTGTGCAGCGTGCGTGGCGTCAGCTATGTAAACGACTCGAAGGCTACTAACGTAGACGCCTGCTGGTATGCTCTCGACTCGATGAAGACGCCCGTGGTGCTCATCCTGGGCGGCAAGGACAAAGGCAACGACTACGACCCCATCAAACCGCTCGTCAGCCAGAAGTGCCGCGCCTTGGTCTACCTGGGTGCCGACAATGCGAAGCTGCACCAGAACTTCGATGCGATGGGGCTGCCCGTGCGCGACACCCACTCGATGAAGGAGTGTGTGGAGGCCTGCTACGAGCTGGCACAGGCGGGCGACACCGTGCTGCTTTCGCCATGCTGCGCCTCGTTCGATCTCTTTAAGAACATGGAAGACCGCGGCGAGCAGTTCAAGGAACTGGTGAGAAACCTGTAAAGGGCTCCATAGCATGTGTAGTCTCTGTAGCTGCTGTAAATAAAGGAAAGAACAATGAAAATAGCTAATCTCTTCAAGGGCGACAAGGCCATCTGGGCAGTTTTTCTGTTCCTCTGCCTCATCAGCATCGTCGAAGTCTTCTCGGCTTCGAGCTCGCTGACCTATAAGACCCACAACTTCCTGAGCCCGCTCATCTATCACTTGGGCACGATTGTTGTGGGCGTCTTAGTGGCCATCGTCATCCTTAATATACCTTGCCGCTACTTCAAGCTGCTGACGCCAATCATGCTTGTCGTCACCTATGCCACACTGGTGGGCGTGCTCATCTGGGGGCAGAGCATCAATGGCGCCAACCGCGTCATTCAGTTGCCAGGCTTTACATTTCAGCCGTCGGAGATTGCCAAGGGTACCATGGTGCTCGCCACGGCACAGATACTGAGCGCACTGCAGCGCGACGACGGCTCGGGAGCCGACCCGAAGGCTATGAAGTATATCCTCAGCGTGTCGGTGCCGGCCGTGCTGCTCATCCTTATCGAGAATCTCTCCACCGGCATCTTGCTCTTCGGGGTTATTTATGTCATGATGTTCATAGGCCGCGTGCCCATCAAGCAGATAGGGCAGCTCACAGGCGTGCTCGTGTTGCTGGCCGGACTGTTCCTTGCCCTGGTATTCTCAATGGCCAGCCTCGACAAAGAAGGCAAAGAGCTGGAGATGGCAGAACAGAACGAGACAACCGTTGTGCAGAAGGTGGCCGACGACAAGGAAGACAGAACGGCTTTTGATGCCATCACCCATCGCTTCTGGACATGGAAGAACCGACTGACGAAGCGGTCGAGCACAAAGAATGTAGCTCCCGAGGACTATGACGTGAAGAACAACTTCCAGGTGGCTCACGCCAACTTCGCCATCGCCTCGTCGGGCATCATCGGCAAAGGACCGGGCAACTCCGTGGAGCGCGACTATCTGCCGCAGGCCTTCAGCGACTTCATCTACGCCATTATCATCGAGGAGATGGGCATTTTGGGAGCCATCGCCGTGGTGTTGCTCTATGTGACGTTGCTCTTCCGCGTGGCCCGCATCTCAAGCCGGTGTGAGAACAACTTCCCCGCCTTTCTCATCATGGGTCTGGCGCTGCTGCTCGTCTTCCAGGCCAGCATCAACATGCTGGTGGCCGTCGACGTAGGACCCGTCACCGGTCAGCCGCTGCCGCTCATCTCAAAGGGCGGCACATCGACCATCGTCAACTGCGCCTACATCGGCGTCATTCTCAGTGTCAGTCGCAGTGCAAAAAAAGCGCAGGCCCAACTCAAGCCCCTTCCCAAGCGCGAGGAGTGAGAAATGTCTTTTACAAATGAACATATAATTATAGAATGAATATGAAAGAAGATAACGAAAGGCTCCGCGTCATCATCAGCGGTGGCGGCACAGGCGGTCATATATTCCCCGCAGTCTCTATAGCTAACGCTGTGCGCGAGCTGTGCCCTGATGCCCAGATTCTCTTTGTGGGGGCTTTGGGGCGCATGGAGATGCAGCGGGTGCCGCAGGCCGGCTACGAGATAAAGGGTCTGCCCATCATGGGCTTCGACCGCAAAAACCTGCTGAAGAATGTGAAGGTGCTCTGGTGTGTGTGGAAGAGTCAGCGCATGGCCCGCAAGATCATCCGCGACTTCCGCCCGCAGGTGGCTGTGGGCGTGGGTGGCTATGCCAGTGGCCCGACGCTCAATATGGCTGCAAAGATGGGCATCCCCTGTCTCATACAGGAGCAGAACAGCTATGCTGGCGTCACCAACAAGCTGCTGGCCAAGAAGGCGGCCAAGATATGCGTGGCCTATGAGGGCATGGAGCGCTTCTTCCCCGCAGACAAAATCATGCTCACGGGCAATCCTGTCAGACAGGCCCTGCTCGATACGAAGGTCACTCGGCAGGAGGCGCTGCAGACCTTCGGCCTCGCAGCCGGCAAGAAGACCGTGCTGCTTGTGGGAGGAAGTCTCGGCGCACGCACCATCAACGAGAGTGTGCTGACGCATCTTGACGATATCGCCTCATCCGGTCTGCAGTTCATCTGGCAGACAGGTAAATACTACAGTGCACAGATTGCCGGGGAACTGAAACAGAAAGGCTGTCCTGACAATCTGAAGGTGCTCGACTTCATCACCGACATGGGGGCTGCCTATCGCGCTGCCGACCTCGTCATCAGCCGGGCCGGCGCCAGCAGCATTTCAGAGTTCTGCCTCATCGGTAAACCCGTCATCCTGGTGCCCAGTCCCAATGTGGCCGAAGACCATCAGACGAAGAACGCCATGGCGCTCGTCAATCGTGGCGCAGCACTCTATGTGAAAGATGCCGAGGCCACAGAACAGCTCATCCCGCTGGCCATACGCACTGTGGGCGATGATGCACAGTTGCAGTCGCTCAGCCAGAACGTGCTGAAGATGGCCCTGCCCGACAGCGCACGTATCATTGCACAGGAAGTCATCCGCCTGACCGGTCGGTCGTAGGACGTTCCTGCCCAGTATCAAGTTTGTCTCAACCAAAAGAGCAAAAAGAAACATGAACCCATCAGAAATAAAAGCAGTCTACTTTATCGGTGTCGGCGGTATCGGCATGAGCGCCATCGCACGCTATTTTGTCAGTCGCGGACTCGTGGTGGCTGGCTACGACAAGACCCCCACGGAACTTACCCATCGGCTGGAGAAGGAGGGCGTGCTCATCCACTATGAGGAAAACGTCGACGAGATTCCGCATGCCTGCAAAAACCCCGAGCAGTGTCTCGTGGTCTACACGCCTGCCGTGCCCGACGACCATCAGGAGCTGCAATACTTCCGCGCCAACGGTTTCGAGATACACAAGCGGGCCCAGGTGCTCGGCATCCTTACCCGCCAAATGAAGGCGCTCTGCGTGGCAGGCACCCACGGCAAGACCACCACCAGCAGCATGTGTGCCCATCTGATGCACCAAAGCCATCTGGACTGCAACGCTTTTTTGGGCGGCATCACCAAGAACTACGGCACCAACTATATCTTGTCGCCGTCGGACTATGTGGTCATCGAGGCTGACGAGTTCGACCGCTCCTTCCACTGGCTCACGCCGTGGATGACCGTTATCACGTCTACCGACCCCGACCATCTCGACATCTATGGCACCAAAGAGGCCTATCTGGAGAGTTTCCGCCACTATACGGAGCTCATACAGCCCGGCGGTACGCTCATCATACACCGCGGACTGGAGATGAAGGAGCACCTGCAGGAAGGGGTCCATCGCTACGACTACGGTCTTGAAGAGGGCGACTTCCATGCTGAGAACATCCGGATTGCCGACGGCGAGATAACGTTCGACTTCGTTTCGCCCATTGAGAGCGTGAAAAACATTGAGCTGGGGCAGCCTGTCCCCATCAATATAGAGAATGCCGTAGCCGCTATGGCCATGGCGCAGCTGGCCGGATGCACGGCTGAAGAGCTGCGCGTGGGCATGATCTCGTTCGACGGTGTCGACCGCCGGTTCGACTTCAAGATAAAGACGCCCGAACTGGTGTTCCTCAGCGACTATGCCCATCATCCTAAGGAGATATACCAAAGCGCACGCTCCATGCGACAGCTCTATCAGAACCGCCACATCACGGCCATCTTCCAGCCCCACCTCTACACCCGCACCCGCGACTTCTATCAGGAGTTTGCCGATGCGCTGAGCCAGCTCGACGAGGTAATCCTTACCGATATCTATCCCGCACGCGAGCAGCCCATCGAGGGCGTCACGTCGAAGCTTATCTACGACCGTCTCGCTCCGGGGGTGGAGAAGCAGCTCATCACGAAAAACGAGGTGCTGCCGCTGGTCAAGAGCCGTGAGTTTGATGTGCTTATCGTGCTCGGGGCGGGCGACCTCGACGGCATGGTGCCGCAGATTGCCAGCATACTGAAAGACAGACTGACACACCAAAACAACTCTTAAACTTATCGCTCCAAAATGAACTGGAAGAAAGCATTACTCATCGCAGCCGACGTGATTCTCGGTGTCTATCTGCTGCTCGCCGTCACGGCTTTCAACAAGCCCGACGACGCAGCCGCCGTCTGCCAGGATGTGGTGGTGAGCATCAAAGGCGGTGACGCGGAAGGATTTCTTACCGCTGCCGATGTGAAAAAGATGCTGAAGGCCGACCATATCGCTCTGAAAGGCTTGCCCCTCAGCGAAATTAACACGAGGGAGATAGAAGAGAAACTGCAAGCCAAAGAACTCATCGACGAGGCGCAGTGCTACGTGACGCAGAACAACAATGTGTGTATCGACATCCACCAGCGCATCCCTGTGGTGAGAGTGATGAACGACCGGGGCGACGACTATTACGTTGACATCAATGGCAAGCCTCTGCCGCGCAGCGAATACTCGTGCAACCTCATTGTGGCCACGGGACATATCACCCCAGCCTATGCCGAGCGCTCGCTGGCTCCGATGGCCAACGTCATGCGCAGCGACAAGTTCTGGCGCAATCAAGTGGTGCAGCTCAATATCCTTGCTGACGGGTCGGTGGAGCTGGTGCCCCGCGTAGGCGACCACATCGTCTATTTAGGTCAGCCCATCGGCATACAGCGGAAGCTGGAGCGTATGAAGAAGTTCTACATTTACGGCTTGAGCCAGGCAGGATGGAACAAATACGAACGTATCAGCGTGGAGTTCGACAATCAGATTATCTGCAAGAGGAAGTAAGTGACAGAAAATAATAAAATATAAGCATATGACAGAACAGAAGGATTTTATCGTTGCCATTGAACTCGGCTCGTCGAAGATCACTGGCATTGCCGGACAGAAGAAACCTGACGGCAGCATTTCGGTGCTGGCTCTCGTCAAGGAAGACTCGTCATCGTTCATCCGCAAGGGTGTGGTTTACAACATCGACAAGACGGCCCAGTGCCTGCAGGGAATCATCAAGAAGCTCGAAGCCCAGCTGAAGACGCGCATCACACAGGTCTTCGTGGGGGTGGGCGGCCAGTCGATACGCAGCGTGAAGAATACGCTCGTAAAAGACCTGGCTGCCGACAGCATCGTTACGCAGGAAATGGTGGTGGAGCTGATGGATGCCAACTGGAACCTGGACTACCCCGACCAGAAGATTCTCGATGTGGCCGAACAGGAGTACCGCGTAGACCAGAACCTGCAGATGGATCCCGTGGGCATCCGTGCCACGCGTCTGGAGGGCAACTTCCTCAATATCCTGGAGCGTAAGTCGTTCTTCCAGAATCTCAATAAGTGTTTCGAGGTGGCAGGCATTAAGGTGGCCGACATGTATCTCGCACCGCTGGTGCTGGCCAACGCCGTGCTCACTGAGACGGAGAAACGCTCCGGCTGCGCACTCGTCGATATTGGAGCCGACACCACTACCGTGTCTGTGTTCTGGAAAAACGTACTCCGCCATCTGGCTGTCATCCCCTTGGGCTCTAACAATATTACCAAGGACATCGCCTCGTTGCAGATGGAGGAGAGTGATGCTGAGCAGATGAAGCTGAAGCATGCATCGGCCTATACCGAGAACAGTGAGATAGATGCTAACCTGAAGTACTCCATCGACATGGGGCGTCAGGTGGAGAGCCATCGCTTCATAGAGATAGTGGAAGGCCGTATGGAAGAGATTATCGAGAACGTGCGCTACCAGATACCTACCGACTACTACGACAAGCTGCTCGGCGGCATCATCGTCACCGGCGGCGGTGCCAACATGAGGGGCATCGAGAAGGCTTTCACCACCTATACGCATATCGACAAGATACGCGTGGCCAAGTTCGTCACTATGACTATCAATGCCAGTCAGGAGCCCATCAAAGCCCACAACGGCATGTACAACACCGTGCTCGGCCTGCTGGCCAAGGGCGATATCAACTGCGCCGGCGGCCCCCTCAACCTCAACGGCAACCTTTTCGATAACGACGACGGCAAGAATTCTGCTCCCAACGACCGCAAACCGCGCCAGGCCCATGAGACCGACCCCGGCGTCATCCGCACGGCCGAAGAAGAGAAGCGAGCCGAAGAGGAGGCCCGCCTGAAGAAAGAAGAAGAGGAGCGGCTGCGCCTTGAAGAAGAAGAGCGCCAGCGCGAGGAGGAACGCCGCCGCAAGCGGGAGAACTCGTGGCTCAACAAGTTGAGGCGCAGCTTCGGCAAACTGGCCGACGATATCACCCGAGAGGAATAGACGCTTCGGAGGTATTCCTTTTTGGCTCTATACCACCTATAGCATATTCGGCGATTGAAAAAAACAAAACAGACACCACAGCAATGGAAGACTTAAACAACAACAACACCATACTCGACTTCGGCGCACCCGAAGAGAAGCACAGCATCATCAAGGTCATCGGCGTAGGCGGCGGTGGCGGCAACGCTGTGAACCATATGTATAAGGAAGGCATCCACGATGTGACCTTCGTAGTATGCAACACCGACAACCAGGCCCTCAACGACTCGCCTGTGCCCGTGAAGCTGCAGCTGGGACACGAGGGACTCGGCGCCGGCAATCGTCCGGCCCGCGCACGTGCTGCTGCAGAGGAGAGCCTCGACCAGATCAAGAACATGCTCAGCGACGGCACTCGCATGGCCTTCATCACTGCCGGCATGGGCGGCGGCACCGGTACCGGTGCAGCTCCTGTCATTGCCCAGGTCTCCAAGGAGATGGGCATACTGACCGTGGGTATCGTCACCATTCCCTTCCGTTTCGAAGGCAACAAGAAGATTGACCAGGCCCTCGACGGCGTCGAGGAGATGCACAAGCATGTCGACGCCCTGCTCGTCATCAACAACGAGCGGCTGCGCGAGATATATCCTGACCTCTCCTTCCTCGATGCCTTCGGCAAGGCCGACGACACACTGAGCGTAGCCGCCAAGTCGATTGCCGAGATTATCACGCTCCACGGCAAGATGAACCTCGACTTCAACGATGTGAAGACCGTGCTGCAAGACGGTGGCGTGGCCATCATGTCGACTGGCTATGGCGAAGGTGAGGACCGCGTGAAGAAGGCTATCGATGACGCCCTCAATTCACCTCTGCTCAACGACAACGATATCTTCAACTCGAAGAAGATTCTGCTCAACATCTCGTTCTCGCACGAGGAGGGCGGCAAAGACAATTTCATGATGGACGAAATGACCTATGTGCATGAGTTCATGGACAAGTTCGGCAGCGACTTCGAAATCAAGTGGGGCGTGGCCGTCGATACCTCGCTCGGCAAGAAAGTGAAGGTCACCATCTTGGCCACCGGCTTCGGCATGCAGGATGTAGACGGCATGGAGGAGCGCATGCAGCGCCAGCAGACCCGCGAAGAGCAAGACCGACTGGCTGAGGAGCAGGAGCGTGCCGCCAAGCGCGAGGAGCGACGCGGCCACTTCTATGGCGACAGCGAGACCAAGCGCCGCTACAAGCGTCGTCCGAACATATTCATCTTTGCGCCCGAAGACCTCGACAACGACGATGTCATCTCGGCCGTGGAGCAGACGCCCACCTACAAGCGCACCCGCGAGATTCTGGCCAGCATCGGCAATCCCACGCCTACCGTGGCACCGCAACGCCCTGAGCAGTCCGAAGCATCACAGGGCACTATCAGTTTTGTCTGACACATATACTCTCTATTATAAATGCTTCATTAATCTACCATGAAACAGAGGGGCTGCCTCCGGCAAAATGCCAAGCTGGAGTGCAGTCCCCTTTTTATGTGGGCGCAGGGCAGGCGGAGTGTCGTGAGGCCCTTGTCCTGTCTGCAAAAAAACTGTGTTAGGGGGCTTAGTCGAACAGTTCGCGCAGCACGACCACGCTGTGCAGCTCAGGCAGCGACGGCAGATGCAGACGATAGTAGAGCAGCAGCGTGTCGAGAATGCGTGCCCGCTGTTCGCGATTCATGTGAAAGAGGTACATGGTGGAGAAGTCCATGCGCATCAGGGTGCGCAGACGTGCCGCCTCGTCAGGCAGCAGCACATCGCGGTGGGGTGGGGGCACGGCACAGAAAGTAGCGCCGCGCAAGTCGAAGTAGTCGCCTTCAGAATCCAGATTAGGATAAAACCCCAGAAAGCGGCTCAGACGCATGAGAAACACCAGGTGGAAGTTGGCAATGTGGGCGGTCTGCCCGTCGAGCCATTCAATGGCCGACTGCACGTAGTCGAACAACGGTTCATTTTGCTGCTCGTCGCGCAGGGCACGGTAGAGAAACTCGGCCACGAACAAGGCGATGGCCAGTTTCGAGGGGTGGCTCAGCAGCGAGGGCAGCGGTGTAAGCAGCGCCACGTCGCGCAGCTTCTGCAGGTTGGCCTGCGGGCGTATGTCGGCCTCGATGCTCAGCAGGGTGAGCGGCTGGAAATACTGCTTCTTCACCTTCGACCTGGGTGAGCGGGGCAGGGCCACGATGAACGACACACGGCCGTGCTGCCGTGTAAACATGTCGACCACCAGACGCTGTTCTCCGTATTTCACAGCGTGGAGCACCAGGGCTTCTGTCTTACTGTTCATAGCTTGTTATATGTGGCTTGCTGCCTTTGTCACGACTGCAAAATTACAAAAAAAACTCAAAAAACATCATTTTCCTTTCAGAAAATTTGGCGAAACGGGAAAAAAGCCGTACCTTTGCACCCGCTTTTGTACGCAAGTGACAAAGCGATTTCAACGAAAGGGGTCCCTTCGTCTATCGGTTAGGACGAGAGATTTTCATTCTCTAAAGAGGAGTTCGACTCTCCTAGGGACTACTACAAGACAATAATAAACAATTACAAAAGCCGAATCCGCCATCTGCGCAGCGATGCGCTACCCATGAGTTGCCAAACGACGGGGAAAGGGTGACGGGGAGTTTTTTTTGAATTGAAAAAAGCCGCGCATAGTTGGCGGTTCAGTTTGAAACACTTGCCCAGGGCAGCTCTCACAGGCACAAGACCCATAGGCTTTGGCTCGCAACATTAATCATTAACATTAAACAATTCACACAACAATGGCAAACCACAAATCATCGGTGAAGAGAATTCGCCAGGACAAGAAAAAGGCACTGCACAACAAGTACTACGCCAAGACAATGCGTAACGCTGTTCGCAAGTTGCGTGCTATGACTAACAAAGACGAGGCAGTTGCCCTCTATCCAAAGGTGCAGAAGATGCTTGACAAGCTGGCTAAGAACAACATTATCCACAAGAACAAGGCCGCTAACCTGAAGTCGAGTCTGTCGCTCCACGTCAACAAGCTGGGTTAAAAAAACAACAACCTCATAACAACGAGAGCCGTGCAAGCAATCATGCTTAGCACGGCTCTCTTTTTTCCTATGCAGAAAGCTCATACGATGGGCAGTGATATGCCGCATATCTTCTGGTAGACGTCGAGGGCATATACGTCGGTCATGCCGCTGATATAGTCTATGACGGCCATCAGCCGTGTCTCAAAGTCGTCGCTGTTGATGTCGTACTGACTGCTGACGCGCCCTATGAGCTGCTGCGAATAGTAGCGCTGCGGGTGCTCTATGGCCTCAGTCATGAGTTCCATGAGCGTGGCCATGATGCGGTAACCCGACAGTTCCACGTCGAGCACCGGCCGGCTCTTGTAGATACGCTCCTTCGATACCTGCGTACAGGCTATGTAGGCCTTGCGCGGCTGCTCGCTGATATGGTCGATGAGGCTGCCCTGGAAAACACCCTCCAATATTTCCTGTTCGTGCTCTATGAAGGTCTTCACACACTCGTGCTCCAGCTTGCCTATGACGCAAGCCCTGAGATACTGTATCTTCTCGTTGGGGTCGCTCACCTCCTCGTCGCTGATGCGCTGCATGATATGCGTCCTGTCGGCCTCGTCGATGAATGCAAACATGAGCCGACACGTCTCCTCGAACGATAGAATCTTCAGTTTATAGGCATCCTCCAGGTCCATAATCTCATAGCAGATGTCGTCGGCTGCCTCCACGAGGTAGACCAGCGGGTAGCGTGCCCAGCGGTCGGGACCCGTCTGCGGAATGCCCAGTTTCTCGGCCACTGCCAGATAGGCCTGTCGCTCCGAGCAGAAGAAGCCGAACTTGTTTTTCTTCGCCACGGCAGCCGGAAACGGATATTTCACGATGCTGGCCAGCGTGGAGTAGGTCATGGCAAAGCCTCCCTTGCGCCGTCCCTTGAAGCTGTGCGTCAGCAGTCGGAAGGCATTGGCATTGCCGTCGAAGCGTGTGATGTCGGCCCAGAACGCCTCGCTGACGCGCCCCTGCAGACAGCTGCCCTTCCCCTCGGTGAAGAAGGTCTGGATGGCTTTCTCGCCCGAGTGGCCGAAGGGCGGGTTGCCCAGGTCGTGAGCCAGGCATGCCGTGGCCACTATCTGCCCTATCTGCGAAGCCAGCGGCCCGATGTCGTCGCCGTGGGTATCGCGCAGATGGCTGTAGATGTCGTTGCCGAGCGACATGCCCACTGAGGCCACTTCGAGCGAGTGTGTCAGGCGGTTGTGCACGAAGACGCTGCCCGGCAGCGGAAACACCTGCGTCTTGTTTTGCAGTCGGCGGAAGGGTGCCGAGAATATAAGGCGGTCGTAGTCGCGCTTAAACTCAGTGCGGTCGTCATGGCGCTGGCTGTAGGTGTGCTCCTGGCCCAGCCGGCAGTTGGATATAAGTTGGTTCCAGTTCATTTTTTCATTGATTACTGAGAGTTGCCAGAGGAAGATGCAGGCTGACTGTTGCGAAACTGAGTGGGCGTCATGCCGAAGTGTTCTTTCACGTATTTCCCGAAGAACGAGGGGTTGGGGAAGCCCAGTCTGTTGCATATCTGCTTGATGCTGAGGTCGGTCTGCTTCAGATAGTAGCGAATGTCGGCCAGCACCTGCTGCGTAATCCACTCGTTGGCCGTCTTGCCCGACTGCTTCTTGCATACGGCAGAGAGGTATTTCGGCGTGATGTATAGCTCAGCTGCATACGACTCCACGGTGCGGTGCTTCACGGGCTGCTGCTCCAGCAGGTTCAGAAAGCGCTGAAACAGGTTGCCGGCCTGTTTCATCTGCTGCTGCGGTGCGTCAGCCAGCATCCGCTTCATCCTGCTGCACAGGGCCAGCAGCGATGCCCGCAGCAGCGACTGTATGATTTCAGTCCTGAAGGGAGTGTCGGGGCCTTCGTTGATGCAGGTGCGCAGCAGGTCGTAGAACAGACTGTATAATTCGGCATCCTTCTCGCTCATCTTCACCATCCGCTTGCGGTGTATATACATCACCTCGTTCCAGATACTCATTTTTTCGCGCAGGAATGACTGCAGGATGTGGCTGGTGAAGAACATGGCCTTGAACTGAAAGTCGGGGCTCATCATGAAGTCGCCGAACGTCACGTTGGGCGGGCCGATGAACACGTTGTTCTTCTCCATGCTCATGGGTTGGTTGTCTACGCTGCCTTGCGCCCTGCCGTTGGTGCAGATGACCAGCAGGTTCATCTTCAGCTGTGCCGAGGTGGGGGCTATCAGCGTATTGATATTGTCGATGATGATAATGTCATCGTCGGAATAGCCGATGCTGATGTCCTGGCTTTCCGCCAACTGCCGAATGGTAAATTCTGCAAACTTCATAAGCTAATTTTTTGCAAAGATGATAATTATTTCCCAAACAACAATGGTCTTACAGGATATTTTTATGTTCTTTTTGGTTAGGTGATAACATTTTGACAGTTTTTATGGTATTTACGAACATTGCGTTTACGGAAATATTTATCACCTTTGCACCCGATTTTCGATGCACAACACGATATGAAAGCAACAAATGTGATACTACTGATGGCCGTCATGGCCATGGTTGGCTGCGGCCGCAGCGAGGAGAAAAGGGCGAAAGCCCCAGTGAGGGTGAAGACCGAACAGGCTTTTGGCGGCGCCGATGCTGCCGACGGGCCGGCTTTTGTGGGCATCGTCGAGGAGCACGAGTCCACAGCCGTCAGCTTTACCGGCATGGGGCTGGTAAGGCGTGTGCTGGTGAGCGAAGGGCAGACCGTCAGCCGTGGTCAGCTGCTGGCCGAGATGGACGACACGCAGGCCCGCAATGTGCTGGCTGGCGCCGAGGCACAGATGACCCAGGCTGACGATGCGCTGCAGCGCTATCGCCAACTGCACGACAGCGGGTCGATGACCGAGGCCCAGTGGGTGGAGGTGCAGAGCAAGGTGGCGCAGGCCCGCTCGGCCCTTGAGGTGGCCCGCAAGAACGTGGCCGACTGCCGCCTGAAGGCCCCCGTGGGCGGCATCATCGGGCGCAAGATGATAGGCAGCGGCGAGACAGCCCTGCCCTCGCAGGCCGTGGTCACCATACTCGACGTCACGTCGGTGAAGGTGAAAGTGTCGGTGCCTGAGGCCGAGATAGGTCGCATCGGCGAGCATACCCCTACTTACATCCGGGTCGACGCCATCGGGCGCTCTTTCGAGGGTGGCCGCATTGAGAAAGGCATCGTGGCCGACGCCATGACCCATACCTACGACGTGCGCATCCATGTGGCTAATGCCGACCGCAGTCTGTTGCCCGGCATGGTGGCCAGCGTGCGCATCGGCGGCATCGGCACCGGCACACTGCATGCCGGCAACTGCCTGCTGCCTGTGAGCGCGGTGCAGCGACGGGCCGACGGCACGCTGTTTGTCTGGACCGTCGGTGCCGACAGCACGGCCCACCGCACCGCCGTCAGCATTGGCGCCACGCGTGGCAACCGCGTGGCCGTGGATGGCCTTACAGGGCGGGAGGCCGTCGTCGTGGAGGGCTACCAGAAACTCAGCGAAGGCACAAAGGTGGTGTACTGAGCCGGCCGATAGCATCTGTCGGCATGAATCAATGTGGAACAAACGCAACGCAACCCCAATGGAACCTACAATAGAGACTACTGAGAAAAACCTGGCAAAGTGGTTTGCCTGGCCTTTGGAGCACTACTCCATCACGCTGGTCATCATACTTATACTCTTCGGGCTGGGCATCTTTGGTATGTATGTCATGCCGAAAGACGAGTTTCCCGCATTCACCATCCGTCAGGGCGTGGTGGCCGCCGTCTACCCGGGTGCCACCACCGAGGAGGTGGAGCTGCAGGTGGCACGCCCGCTGGAGCGCTACCTCTTCACCTACGGCGAAGTGAACCGCGAGAAGACCACCGCCACAGTGCAGAATGGCCTGTGCCTGGTGATGGTGAGGCTCAACGACGACGTGAACAACAAAGACGAGGTGTGGAGCAAAATCAAACACGGTCTGGCCCTGTTCAAACAGCAGCTGCCGGCCGGTGTGCTCGGCCTGGTGGCCAACGACGACTTCGGCAATACCTCGGCTCTGCTCATAGCTGTGGAGAGCCCTGAGCGCAGCTACCGCGAGCTGCACACCTACAGCGACCGCTTGGGCGACCGTCTCCGCCGCATACCCTCGGTGGCCAACGTGCGCGTGTATGGTGAGCTGCAAGAGCAGATATCGCTCTACGTCGACCGCGAGCGCCTGCAGGCCTACGGCATAGGGCAGCAGATGCTCTTCGCCCAGCTGCAGGCTCAGGGGCTGACTACCGTGAGCGGCGGCATCAGTCAGACCGACCGGCAGACGCCTATACACTTGGCGCCGACGCAGAACAGCGAGCAGGAGATTGCTGCGCAGATTATCTTCAGCGACCCGCAGAGCGGAAAGGTGGTGCGCGTGGGCGATGTGGCCCGTGTGGTGCGCGAGTATGATAGTGAAGCCAGCTATATAGAGCAGGACGGGCACCCCTGCGTGCTGCTTTCGCTCGAGATGCTGCCCGGCAATAACATTGTGAAGTATGGCGCCGATGTAGACCGCGTGCTCGACGCTTTCCGCGAGAGCGAGCTGCCAGCTGACGTGACGCTCACCCGCATTGCCGACCAGCCTAAGGTGGTGGGGCTGAGTGTCAGCTCGTTTTTGCGCGACCTGCTCATCTCAATGGCTGTCATTATTTTGGTGATGATGGCGCTCTTCCCCCTGCGCTCGGCCGTCGTGGCCGCCATCACCATTCCGCTGAGCACGTTTATCTCTGTGGGCGTCATGTATCTGGCAGACATCGAGCTCAACATCGTCACGCTGGCAGGACTCATTGTCGTGCTGGGCATGATAGTAGACAACAGCATCGTGGTCATCGACGGCTACCTGGAATACGTGGGTAAGGGGCTGCAGCCCAAGCAGGCCGCCGTCAGGTCGGTGACGCAGTATTTCATGCCGATGATGCTGGCCACCGTCTGCATCTGCGCCATTTTCTATCCCTTCCTGCTCACCTTCCGCGGTGCCTTCCTCGATGCGCTGCAAGACTTTCCCTGGACCATTACCATCAATCTGATGGCGTCGCTCGTGGTGGCCGTGGCCGTCATCCCCTTCCTTTGCGTGAAGATTATCGGAGTGCCCAGCACGAAGAACGAGGGTAAGCGAATCACCGACCGCGTGCAGGCTCTCTACGACCGTGTGCTCGGTTGTACGTTCCGCCATCCGTGGCTCACCATCTGGGGCGGCGTGGGGCTGGTGCTGCTCTCGTGCCTCATACTGCCCACACTGAAAATCAGGCTCTTCCCCTATGCCGACCGCGACCAGCTGGCCGTAGAGATATTCCTGCCCGAAGGCAAGGGCCTGGCCGACACGCGCCTCGTGGCCGACTCGATGCGCCACGTGCTGCAGCGCGACGACCGCGTGAAGTGCATCACTGCCTTCATCGGCTGTTCGTCGCCGCGCTTCATGACGTGCTACGCACCCCAGATGGCGGGCAAGAACTTTGCACAGTTCATAGTCAATACCACGTCGCAGCAGGCCACGCTCGACCTGCTGGCCGACTTGCAGCCACAGTGGAGCGAGGCCTTCCCAGAGGCTTATGTGCGCTTCAAGCGCCTCGACTTTCTGGAGGTGCCCGAGTTGGAGTACCGCTTCTACGGCGACGACCTCGACTCGCTCCATACGGTGGCCGAGCAGCTCATGCAGAAGATGCGCCCCATGCCAGAGCTGGAGTGGGTGCACACCGACTTCATGCAGCCGTTTCCCATCATCGACGTAGAACTCAACCCCGTCAGCTCGGCGCAGCTGGGCATCACGCGGCCGGCGGCAGCACTGGCTCTCAGCGCTGCCACGGGCGACCTGCGCGTGGGGCAGCTGTGGGAAGCCGACTATGAGGTGCCCATCGTGGTAAGAGATGCTGTCGGCCAGACCTTCAGCGACATTGAGAACCTGGGCATTGCCACCCCGCTGACCATGGCATCGTCGCTGCTCTCGTCGTCGGCCACCACCACGGTGCCTCTGCGGCAGGTGGCAAAGGTGTCGCCACGGTGGAGCGAGAGTCGCATCATGCACCGTGGTGGCGAGCGCTGCATCACCGTGACGGCGCAGTTTGCCAACGGTGCCTACGCTGCTCCGGTGGAGAAGCGCATCGCCCTGATGATGGACTCCTTGCAGCTGCCCCAGGGCGTCAGGGCCGAGGTGGGAGGCGAACTGGAGTATGGCGACGAGGCCCTGCCGCAGATATTCTGGGGCATCTTCATCGCCATGGTCATCATTTTCTTCTTTCTGCTGTTTAACTTCAAGAAATATGGCATCACCACCGTCTGCATGGTGGCGCTGGGACTGATGCTGCCAGGCGCTCTCGCCGGTCTCGGCTTGATGAACCGCACGCTCGGTCTGACCAGCATCTTCGGGCTCATCACGCTCATGGGCATGATTATGCGCAACGAGATTCTTATCTTCGAACATGCCAACAGTCTGCTGAAGACGAAGCCGCGTGCCAGCTCCGACGATGTGCGCCAGGCTGCCTACGAGGCTGGCCGTCGCCGCATGGTGCCCATCTTCCTTACTACGGCCACCACGGCAGTGGGTGTGGTGCCGATGATTATCGCCCAGTCATCGTTCTGGATGGCTGTAGGCGTCACCATCTTTGCCGGCGGCATCGGCTCGCTCATCATGGTGACCACCATGTTGCCGGTGGTCTATTGGAAGGTGAGTCGGCCTACGTCAAAATCGCTGCAACGACAAGTCTCAGACTTGCCCCGCTGAGCATGCCGGGACCGACTTTCTGCATGGCATCCAGGCCCTGTTTGCAGGTTGTTCAGGCCCTGTTTGCATCCCGCAGGGCAGCGGTACGAGAACGCGGCAGGCTGTTGCGCATCGCGTCCGTCTGCCACTTCAGAGTGCATAAAAAGTATTATCATCTTATGGTTAGAAGAAGCATATTATCAGTATTGCTGACAGTGGCTGTAGCCACGGCGTCGGCGCAGGCTGACAGCCGCTTGCGGCTTGACGAGGAGCAGGGCATGGTGCGTCTCACACTTGCCCAACTGAAGGATTCGGCCCTTCGCAACAACATCGCCGTGAGGCAAGCGCAGCTCGACATTGCTGCCGCCGGTGAGCAGCGGCGTGAGGCCTTCACCAAGTACTTCCCGCAGGTGAGTGCCACGGGGGCGTGGTTTAATGCCAATCGCCCCATGGCAAAAATGAGTGTCGACCCGCAAGACTTCGTCACCCCCGGACTGGGAGCTGCCCTGGCCCAGATGCTGCCCGCCGAGGCGCTGGCTGCGCTGGGTAGTCCTCTGGGCATGTCGATGATGAAAGATGGCACCATAGCCTCGCTCACGGCTGTGCAGCCCGTCTTCGCCGGCGGGCAGATAGTCAACGGCAACCGTCTGGCCAGGGTGGGGCAGGAGGCCGGTCGGCTGCAGCTGCGGCTGAAGGAGAACGACGTGGAGCGGCAGACGGAGCAGTACTACTGGCAACTGGTATCGCTGAAGGAGAAGATGAAGACCTTGGACGCCGTAGACTCGCTGCTGTCTGATATATATAAGGATGTGGACGTGGCGGTGCGTGCTGGCGTGGCCATGCGCAACGACTTACTGCAGGTGCAGCTGCGGCGCAACGACATAGAGAGTCAGCGTCTGAAGCTCCGCAATGGCATCAGCATCGTGAAGATGCTGATAGGTCAGTATGCGGGGCTGTCAAGTGGGTATACCCCCAACCCCTCTTCAGAGGGAGAAGTGAGTATATACTCTTTTGATATCGTCATGCCCGATGTGAATCAACAAAACTGTACACTTCCCTCTCCCCTTGGCGAGGGGGGCGGTGTGAGGCCCGGTCTGCCTGTCCTTTCCTCTCTGCCCGAATATCAGCTTTTAGAGAAGCAGGTGGAGGCCGCTGCCCTGCAGAAGAAGATGGCCGTGGGACAGCTGTTGCCCTCGGTGGCTGTGGGAGCAGGCTACAACTATCATAATCTGCTCGACAACGACCGTACCTTCGCTATGGTCTTTGCTACTGTCAGCCTGCCCATCAGCGACTGGTGGGGCGGCTCGCATGCCGTGAAACGCAAGAAGCTGGAGCACCAGAAGGCCGTAGACCAGCTGAACGACCACGCGCAGCTGCTCGCCATACGCATGCAGAAGGCTGCCAACGACGTGGAAGAGGCTGCCATGCAGATAGACATTGCGCGCCGTGCCATTGAGCAGGCCGAGGAGAATCTGCGCATCGTGCGCAACCAGTATAAGGCCGGCGTCAGCAAGATGGGCGACTTGCTCGAGGCGCAGCTGCTCTACCAGCAGACGCTCGACCGCCGCACCGATGCCTGGGCCGACCTGCAGAACCGTCTGCTCGACTACCGTCAAGCCACCGGACAGTAGTCAAATAAGCCTTTTTAACACTCACTTTGCCCGCCGTTTGCTCCATTTTTAGTAACTTTGCATCGATTATACGCTAAAAGTTACTGACGATGAAGATAAAAGTAGTAAACCGCGGCCATCAGCCGTTGCCTGCCTATGCCACAGAGCAGAGCGCCGGCATGGATCTGCGTGCCAATATCAGTGAGCCCATCGTGCTGCGCCCACTGCAGCGGCAGCTCATTCCTACGGGCATATACATTGCTCTGCCTGAGGGCTACGAGGCTCAGGTGCGCCCGCGCAGTGGGCTCGCCCTGAAAAAGGGAATCACCGTGCTCAACGCCCCTGGCACCATCGACGCCGACTATCGCGGCGAGGTGGGCGTGGTGCTCATCAATCTGTCGCAGGAAGACTTTGTGGTCAACGACGGAGAGCGCATCGCCCAGATGGTCGTAGCGCGCTGCGAAAAAGCCGATTTCATCGAGGTAGAGACCCTCGACGACACTGAGCGCGGCGATGGCGGATATGGCCACACAGGGGTGAGATGAGGCATGAGAAATGTAATTGTGAAGAGAAAGATATGATGAGACTTGTCTCCCTTCTTATATTGACTTTTGCTGCGGCTGTCTTGCAGGCGCAGTCAGTCTCTCAGCGCTCAGCTTCCACCGCTCAGTCAGACAGAGAGTATGACATCCTGTTCCATGAAGCCATGCTGCAGCGGCAGAAGAGCAACCATGCTGCCGCCTTCGACCTGCTGGCACGCTGCGTGGAGATGCGCCCTGATGCTGCCGAGGCTCACTTCTTCCTGGCACAGTACTACACCGAGATGCAGCAGCCCGGGCAGGCCATGGCCTGCTACAAGCGGGCCGCTGAGCTGCAGCCTGACAATATGACCTACATGGAGACGCTGGCGCAGTCGTATATACAGCGGAACCTCTTCCAGGAGGCTGTCGCCGTGGTCGAGAAGATGTACCAGACCGACAAGGGGCGGCAGGAACTGCTTGAGACCCTCTACCGGCTCTACATTCAGGAGAAAGAGTACGAGAAGGCTGTCGACGTGCTCAACCGTATGGAGCTCATCGACGGCAAGTCGGAGCGCATCTCGTTGGCCAAGAGCGGCCTCTACGTGCAGCTGGACCGCCAGCAGGAGGCTCTCGATGAAGTGAAAGCTCTGTCGGAGCGCTATCCTAACGACATGAACTACCTCACCATCTATGCCAACACGCTGATGTTCAACGACCGGCGCCCCGAGGCGTTTGCACTGCTGAGCCGCATCATGAGCGACGAGCCGCAGAACTTGAGGGCACAGGTGGCACTGCGCAACTACTACATAGGCGAGGGTGATACCGTCAGGACCGACTCGCTGACGCGCTGCATCTTGATGAACCCCAATGCCACTACCGAAGACAAGGTATACCAGCTGCGGCAGGTTATCAGCGACAATGAGCAGGCAGGGGGCGACTCCACTGAGGTGCTCGCCTTGTTCGGCCAGATACTGCGGCAGCCAGAGCCCGACGCCGACATCGCCGAGCTGAAGGCTGCCTATATGGACCTGAAGAAAATGCCGCGCGACTCTGTGACGCAGGCCCTGGAGTATGTGCTGCAGCTCGCGCCTGACCGTGCCTCGGCGCGTCTGCACCTCGTGCAGTTTGCATGGGAGGCTGACGACGACCAGCGTATCATCAGCCTCTGTCAGCAGGCGCGGCAGTACAACCCCGAGGAGATGGCGTTCTACTACTATCAGGGCATGGCCTACTATCGTCAGGAGGATACCGACCACGCTTTGGAGGCTTTCCAGAATGGCATCAGCGTCATCAACGATGAGAGCTCGCCGGAGATTGTAAGCGACTTCTATGCCGTCATGGGCGACCTGCTCCACCAGAAAGGGCGCGACATGGAAGCCTTTGCTGCCTACGACTCGTGCCTGCAGTGGAAGCCCGACAACATCGGCTGCCTGAACAACTATGCCTACTTCCTCAGTCTGAAGGGCAAGCGCCTCGACGAGGCGGAGCAGATGAGCCATAAGACGGTGGTGGCCGAGCCGCACAACGCCACCTATCTCGACACCTACGCCTGGATTCTCTTCATGCAGCAGCGCTACGCTGAGGCGCGCATCTATATCGACCAGACGCTGCAGAACGACTCGCTGCCCAGTGCCGATGTGCTGGAGCATGCCGGCGACATCTATGCCATGAACGGCGATACCGGCCAGGCGCTCTCCTTCTGGCAGCAAGCCTATGAAAAGGAGCCTGGCAACAAGCTGCTGGCAAGAAAAATAAAACGTAAGAAATATATAAGACAATGAAAAGAATACATCTCGTATGGGCCTGCACTATGGTAGTCATAGCTGTCATGCTGTCATCGTGCGGCACCAAGAAACATCTCATCGGTGAGCCCTTGCCCGCCGCAGGCTTTCAGCCGCAGGCCTTCCTGCAGCAGCTCGATGCGCAGGCGCCCAAGGCGCAGTGCGTCACGGCTAAGCTGAAGTTCTCGGCCAAGGTGGGCTCGCAGAATATTTCGGTGGGCGGCAGTCTGCGCATGAAGCGCGACGACGTCATACGCATTCAGCTGGTGGCGCTCGGCATCGTGGAAGCCGGCAGGCTGGAGTTCACGCGTGACTATGTGCTCTTCATGGACCGCATCAACAAGCAGTATGTCAAGGTGCCTTACGAGCAGGTAGACTTCCTGGCTCAGAACGGCATCAATTTCTACATGCTGCAGGCGCTCTTCTGGAATGAGCTCTTCCAGCCCGGTCACCGCCAGCCGCAGCTCGCCGACTTCACCGTTGCCCCTCAGGGCTCCGATGTGGCTATCACGCTGCCTGAGGTCAGCCGCATTGCTTACAGCTGGCTGGCCGATGCCGCCACGGCACGCATCAAGACCACGCGGGTAGACCATCGCGACGCCCGGATGCGGTGGGACTACAAGACTTTCAAGAAGCTTGAAAATACCTCGTTCCCCACCGATATGGAGGTGGAGCTGGCCACGGCTAAGAAGACCGTAGATGTGGGGCTGCAGCTCAGCAGCCTGGGCACCGACGACGACTGGGAGACGCGCACCACCGTCTCGTCGAAATATAAACAGGTCAGTGTCGACGATATCCTGCGTCGCATCATGTCGCTCTGACGACTGCCGGTATCTCTCAACCGCAGGCAGAGCGGTTCTCTGCCATAACAGTACACGAATATTACAATGCGAAATACGATGAAGCGCCTTCTTCTTATACTTCTCATCTTTGCTTCTTGCCTGTCTGCCCCTGCGCAGAAGGCGAAGCCGAAAGGTGCAGCCAAGCCTGCTGCTGCCAAGCAGGCTCCCAAGAAACCTGCTCCCAAGAAGCCTGCCGCCAAACAACTGTCGCAGCGGGAGAAGATGCAGCAGCAGCAGCGCAAGCTGAAACAGGACATTGAGCGGAAGAAACGCCGGCAGGTTGAGTTGGAACGCAGGGTGAAGGAGGGCTTGCAGGGGGTGATGACGCTCACCAGCGAGATTGCCGACAAACAGCGCACCATCGACACCATACGGCGCAACATATCGTCGCTCGACGTCAGTATCGCGCAGCTCGACTCGCAGCTCGTGGTGCTGCACAAAGAGCTCGACGACCGTCGGCAGCGCTATGTGCGCTCCATACGCTACATGCACCGCAACCGCAAGGCGCAAAACCGACTGATGTTCATCTTCAGTGCCAAGAATTTTAATCAGATGTACCGCCGCACGCGCTTTGTCAATGAATATGCCACCTTCCAGAAGGCGCAGGGAGAGGCTGTCAAGCAGAAGCAGGAGCAGATTACCCAGAAGCAGACCGAGCTGAAAAATGCCCGTCGCCAGCATGCTGAACTGCTGGCGCGCGGCGAGCAGGAGCGGCGGTCGCTGGAGGCAAAACAGGGCGAGCAGAAGAAAATGGTGGACGCCCTGAAGAAGGAGCAGAAGACCACCGAGGCCCTGCTGGCGCAGCAGCAGAAGCAAGAAGCCGACCTCAACGCGCGTATAGAGCGTATGATTGCTGAGGAGATAGCCCGCGAGAAGGCTCGCCTGGAGGCTGAGCGCAAGCGCAAGGCCGAGGAATTGGCGCGCAAGAAGGCGGCCGAGGAGAAGGCCCGTCGCGACCACGAGCGGCGCATCGCTGCTGCCAAGGAGGCTGAGCGCAAGGCCAAGGCTGAGGCCAGGGCTGCCAAAAACGCGCAGGAGAAGGCACAGGCGCAGCAGCGCGCACGGCAGGCTGAGCAGCAGCGCCGCCAGGCTGAGGAGGAGAAGAAGCGCGACGAACAGGAGCAGAAAGCGGCCGCCAAGGAACTGTCGCATCAGGTGAAGGAGGCGGCGCGGGCCGAGAGTTACAATGAGCCGGCTGCCGACCGCAAACTGAGCGGCAACTTTGCCAGCAATAAGGGGCGCCTGCCCATGCCCATCACCGGTGCCTATAAGGTGGTGCGCGGCTTCGGCAGCTATGTGCCTGAGGGGCTCAGCAGCGTGCGTCTCGACAGCAAGGGCATCCACATCAAAGGCCAGCCGGGTGCACAGGCACGCTGTGTGTTCGACGGCGAGGTGAGCCGTATCTTTGCCAAGGGCGACCGCTATATAGTGATGGTGCGCCATGGGCGTTATATCTCCGTCTACATCAACCTCGCTTCGGTCAGCGTGCGCGCCGGACAGAAGGTCGGCGCACGCCAGGTGATAGGCTCGCTCGGCAGCGACTGCACCCTGCAGTTCCAGTTGCGCAACTGGACGCAACTGCTCAATCCACGTTCGTGGCTGGGACGTTGAGCTGATGCAGCAAGGCCCTGAGGCTGCTGATTAGACTTTTTCGCTGAAAAACTTGGTAGGGAAACTGCAGGCGAAGCAATGCCGGGCAGTTTCTCTTTCTTATTTAATGATAATGTGTTCTAAATCGTTTTTTTCTCAGCAAAACATTTGTGTTTTTGCCATTTTTTGCTTACTTTTGCATCTGTAAACCATCAAAGAGGATAATGTTATGCAGATAAACAGCCATCTTTCGCGACTCGTCTACGATGTGGCAGCCCACTTCGGCGACCGCGAGGCACTTATTTACAAAGACTTCGGCGGCAAAGTGTGGAAGTCGGCATCGTGGAATCAGTTCCTCGCAAAAGTGAAGCAGGCGTCTAACGCTATGCTCAATCTGGGCATCGGCGTGCAAGAGAACATCGGCGTGTTTTCACAAAACTCGGTGCAGTATCTCTACACCGACTTCGGTGCTTGGGGCATTAGGGCCGTCACCATCCCCTTCTATGCCACCAGCTCCGAGCAGCAGATACAGTTTATCGTGACCGATGCCAAGATTCGGTTCCTCTTCGTGGGCGAGCAAGAGCAGTACGACAAGGCGCGGCGCATCTTCAGCACCTGCCATTCGCTGCAGAAAATCATCGTCTACGACCCGATGGTGCATATCGCCGAGGGCGACACCACGGCCATGCACTTCGACGACTTCCTGAAGCTGGGCGAAGGACTGCCGCGCCAAAGCGAGGTGGAGACTCTGCAGCAGTCGGCCTCGATGGACGATATTGCCAACATTCTCTACACCAGCGGCACCACGGGCGACTCGAAGGGCGTCATACTGAGTATGGGACAATATCACGCTGCCTTCGTGGCCAACGGCAAGTGCGTGCCCGTGACGGACAAAGACCGCGTGCTCAACTTCCTGCCGTTCACCCATATCTTCGAAAAAGGCTGGAAGATATTGTGCATCACGGTGGGCGCACGGCTGATTGTGAACACCTATCCGCAGGAGGTGCAGCAGACGATGCGTGAGACGCATCCCACATGCATGTCGTCGGTGCCGCGCTTCTGGGAGAAAGTCTACATGGGCGTGCAGGAAAAAATTGAGTCGAGCGGCCCTCTGCAACGCCGCCTCTTCCGTCATGCACTGGCGGTGGGCCGCAAGCACAATATCGAGTGTCTGGCCAACGGCAAGCGGCCCTCAATGGCGCTCCACCTGGAGTATGAGGCGCTCAATAAGACCGTATTCTCGCTGGTGCGCAAGGAGCTGGGCTTGGAGAATGCCCACTTCTTCCCCACGGCAGGCGCCACGGTGTCGCCTCATGTGGAGGAGTTCGTGCATAGCATTGGCCTCAACATGGTGGTGGGCTACGGCCTTACCGAGAGCCTGGCCACCGTATCGTGCGACCATCTGGGCAAGCCGTTCACTGTGGGTAGCGTGGGGCATCCCATCGAAGGCATCAGCGTGAAGATAAGCGAGGAGGGCGAGGTGCTGCTGAAAGGGCCGACCATCACCCGTGGCTACTACAACCGCGACGACATCACGCGCAACTCGTTCACTGCCGACGGCTATTTCCGCACCGGCGACTCGGGTTATATGAAAAACGGTGAGCTCTTTCTGAAAGACCGCATCAAGGATCTCTTCAAGACGTCAAACGGCAAGTATATTGCGCCGCAGATGATTGAGTCGAAGCTGCTCGTCGACAAATACATCGATCAGGTGGCTGTCATTGCCGACCAGCGCAAGTTCGTCTCGGCGCTCATCGTGCCTGTCTACAGCCTGCTCGAGGAGTATGCCCGCGAGCACGGCATCACTTTCGACAGCCGGCGCGACCTTTGTCAGAACAAGCAGATCAACCAGATGCTCCGCGACCGCATCGACACCCTGCAGCAGCAGTTGGCCCACTATGAGCAGATTAAACGCTTCACCCTGTTGCCTGACGGATTCTCGCTGGAGCGAGGCGAACTGACCAACACGCTGAAAATCAAGCGCCGCGTGCTCAATGAGAACTACAAGAAGGAAATTGATAATATGTACGCAGAGAGTTAGGTGAGAAATGAGAATTAAAATATGAAGAAATGACTGTGGCACGGGAAAACATCATTGTCGGTAAGTCGGATTTCTTTGCCGCCAGGATTACCAGGATGTATAGATATTTGTCTGACAAGCATTTTGGTGAAAGTGACATGCCCAAGCAGATTCATTCTACATGATAGCGAAGAGATAATTAGTATTTTAACAACGATAGCAAAAAGACAAGGGAGAATATGAATAATGCGGGAAGGACAGTTTAAGTTGATGGAAACAAGCGTGGAGGCTCATTCCACTTTTTCACTTCATCATATAAATTTTTCATTTCTCGCTTTTCATTTCTCATTTACAGAAGCATGATTACCCAAGAACAACTGAAGGATATACTCGATCGCGCCGACAAACTGAAACATTACCTGCGCATTGACGAGAAGCAAATGGAGTGGGAGGAAGAGGATCTCCGCACACAGGCTCCCGACTTCTGGGAAGATCCCAAACGGGCTGAGGAGCAGATGAAGAAGGTGAAAAGCATCAAACGATGGATTGACGGCTACAATGACGTCAGGCTGAAGGCCGACGAGCTGCAGCTGGCCTTCGACTTCTTCAAGGACGAGATGGTCACCGAGGATGAGGTAGACCGCGACTACGGGCAGGCTCTGCAGGCCATCGAGCAGCTGGAGCTGATGAACATGCTGCGACAGAAGGAGGATCCTATGGACTGCGTGATGAAGATAAACAGCGGCGCCGGCGGCACCGAGGCGCAAGACTGGGCGCAGATGCTCATGCGTATGTATATGCGCTGGGCCGAGGCGCATGGCTATAAGGTCACCATCTCCAACATCCTGGAGGGCGACGACGCCGGCATCAAGAGCGTCACTATGCAGATTGAAGGCGGCGAGTATGCCTACGGCTACCTGAAAAGCGAGAACGGCGTGCACCGGCTGGTGCGCGTCTCGCCCTACAACGCGCAGGGCAAACGCATGACGTCGTTTGCGTCGGTCTTCGTCACACCGCTCGTCGACGACACTATCGAGGTCTACGTTGACCCGGCCAAACTGTCGTGGGACACTTTCCGCTCCAGCGGTGCCGGCGGACAGAACGTGAACAAGGTGGAGTCGGGCGTGCGCCTGCGCTACTGGTACACCGACCCCGACACGGGCGAGGAAGAGGAAATCCTCATCGAAAATACCGAGACGCGCGACCAGCCCAAGAACAAAGAGCGTGCCATGAAGTTGCTGAAGAGCCAGCTCTACGACCGTGCCATGAAGAAACGCTTAGAGGCGCAGGCTAAGATAGAGGCCGGCAAGAAGAAGATTGAGTGGGGCTCGCAGATACGATCCTACGTCTTCGACGATAAGCGCGTGAAAGATCATCGCACCAACTATCAGACCAGCGACGTCGACGCCGTAATGAACGGCAAGATCGACGGCTTCATCAAAGCCTATCTGATGGAGTTCTCCTCTGCGAGTGAGGAGTGATTATTGGTTGAAGCTGATGAAAAGACTACTTGAATGACGACTGGTATGAGCCTGTTATTACCTCATACCCCATCGCGAAGCGACAATTCATAATATATAATTTATAAATCATAATTTTCACTATGAGCAAGAAAGAAAAACATTTGAACGCTAAGCAGAAAGCTTACGAGAAGAAACAAGAAGAGCAGGGGCGCAAAGTGGTGAACTGGATTTTTGCCATACTGGTGCTACTGGCCGTGGCCTACCTCATCTTCATCGTATCCACCATGTCATAGCATGGCTATGAGCGGAATGGAAATTGAGCGGAAGTTCCTGGTGCGCAACGACAGTTTCAAACAGCAGGCACACCAGAGCTACCGCATCTGCCAAGGCTACATCTGCAGCGGCCACGGCCGAACGGTGCGTGTGCGCCGACGCGACGAGATGGCCTTCCTCACCATCAAAGGACCGTCGGCCGACGGCGGGCTGAGCCGCTATGAGTTTGAGAAGGAAATCACGCTCGACGAGGCCGCCCACTTGTTTCGCCTCTGCGAGCCCGGTCTCATCGACAAGACGCGCTTTCTGGTTGAATACGAGGGGCATACCTTCGAAGTTGACGAGTTCTATGGCGACAACGAAGGGCTGGTGATGGCTGAGGTGGAACTGGCGTCAGCCGGCGAAATGGTGAAAATGCCTGATTTCATTGGTCGTGAGGTGACCGGCGACCGCCGCTATTACAACGCCCACCTGCGGCTCTATCCCTACAAAATGTGGAAGGACGCTACTTAGCGCTCTTCCGCATTTTTTTGTTCAGAAGCAACCCTACACCGGCTCCCAGGGCCACGCCCAGCGAGTCGGCCACAAAATCGAGCCACTCGCCCGAGCGGTGGGCGGTGCAGTAGGCCTGCAGCAGTTCTATCACACCTCCCAGCACCACCATGCCTATGATGGCATAGAGCCACAGCTTCCACCACTCCACACGGTCGTGGCAGCGCAGATACTCCCACCACATCACCGAGCATGTGCCGCCATACATGATGAAATGTGTCCATTTGTCGATGTAAGTCACGTCGTTGAGCTTCGACTCAGGCACATCAATGAGCAATGAAAGAAAGAAGATAAGGGCCAGACAGAGCAGTGTCAGGGGGTAATGTTTGAGTAAATGGGCCGTTTTTTTCATTTTTGTTGTTATTTTGGCGCAAAGTTAAGAATTATTTTATAATTTTGCAAGCATTATTTAAAATAATTGAAACCATGAGTCAAGCAGAAAGAGCAAACTTCGGCAGTAAGCTGGGTATCATCCTGGCTACGGCTGGCTCGGCCGTAGGGCTGGGCAACATTTGGCGCTTCCCCTATCTGGCAGGTCAAAATGGTGGTGCCGCCTTCATCTTCATCTACATCTTGTTTGTCGTCGTGCTGGCCATACCCTGCATCGTCAGTGAGTTTATCATTGGCCGCCGGGGACAGGCCAACGCTGTCAGAGCCTACGATAGGATAGCCGGCGGCGGACCGTGGAAGATTATCGGCATCATGGGCGTCATTACGGGATTCCTCATCTGCAGCTATTACACTGTCGTGTCAGGCTGGTGCCTGGAGTACATCTATGCCTCGGCAGTCGGTCAGCTGCGGGGCGACGTGGGCTATATCACCACCTTCTTCGACGAGTTCACTACTAATCCCTGGAAGCCGCTGGTCTGCATCGTGCTCTTTTTCTTGATAAATCATCTCATCATTGTACGCGGCGTGCAGAAAGGCATCGAGAAAGCCTCAAAGCTGATGATGCCCGCCCTCTTCGTGCTGCTCATCGTGCTGGTGGTGGTGTCGTGCCTGCTGCCAGGTGCCGACAAGGGTATCAGCTTCCTGCTGAAGCCCGACTGGAGTGCCGTCAGCAGCGGCATGTTCCTGGCAGCACTGGGCCAGGCCTTCTTCTCGCTCTCGCTCGGCATGGGTGCGCTGACCACCTATGCCAGCTATTTCACGCGCGAAACCAATCTGACTCAGTCGGCCACGCAGATAGCTTTCATCGACACCTTTGTGGCCATTCTCGCCGGCCTCATGATTTTCCCTGCGGCCTTCTCGGTGGGCGTCAGTCCCGACAGCGGGCCCTCGCTGGTGTTCATCACGCTGCCCAACGTGTTTCAGCAGGCCTTCAGCTTCCTTCCTGCCTTGGGCTCGATAGTGGCTGTCATGTTCTATGCCCTGCTGGCCCTGGCAGCCCTCACGTCGCTCATCTCGCTCCATGAGGTGTGCACGTCGTACCTCACAGAGGAGTTCAGCATGAGCCGCTCGCGCGCGGCCCTCATCGTGACGGCTATCTGCACCGTCATCGCCATCTTCTGTTCGCTGTCGTTTGGGCATTACGACTGGCTCACGTTCTTTGGCATGTCCCTGTTCGATCTGTTCGACTTCGCTACCAGTCAGCTGCTCATGCCCATTGGCGGCTTCCTCACTTGCCTGCTCATGGGTTGGTTCGTGCCGCGTCGCATCGTGAGAGAAGAGTTCACCAATGGTGGCACGCTCAGTGCCCGCCTCTTCGGTGCCTATCTGTTTCTGGTGCGTTACGTCTGTCCCATCGGTATCTTCATCATCTTCCTCCATCAGTTTGGGGTGATATGACGCTGCGCGACCTGTTCTACGTCCGCAAGTCCGACCGGCAGAGCATGTTGGCTCTGCTCGTCGTGGCGGTGGTGGCCGTCGGCGTGGTGTGGCTCACCGGCCGGCAGTCAGAAACGTCGGCTGACGGGGCCGATACGCTTAACACCGATGGCGGCAGGCAGCAGGTTGCCCGGCGTTACTATCAGGTGGAAGGGCGTCGTGTGGAGCTCTTCCGCTTCGACCCCAACACGGCCGACAGCACACAGCTGCTCAGGCTTGGCCTGCAGCCGTGGCAGGTGCGCAACATCTATAAGTATCGCGCCGCGGGCGGCATCTACCGCTGCAAGGAAGACTTCGCACGCCTCTATGGTCTCACGGTGAAGCAGTATCGCGAGCTGGAACCCTACATCACCATCTCAGCCGACTACCAGCCTGCCGCCACCCTCGTGGCGGCTTCGCCTTATGATGACGAGCCGGCAGTGGCGCGCCACGAGTCCTTCCGCCGTGGCGACTCATTGCCCCACCGCGCCTATCAGGAGAAGATAGCACTTGGCGAGACCGTTGGGCTGAACCCGCTCGACACGTCGGAATATAAGAAAGTGCCCGGCATAGGCAGCTATTTTGCCCGTCGCATAGCCGACTACGGGCGTCGCCTGGGCGGCTATGCCAGCGTGGATCAGCTCGATGAAATCGTCGATTTTCCGGCATCGGCCAAGCAGTACTTCGACATTGGCGGCCAGCATGTGGCGAAGCTGCACATCAACCGTCTCTCGCTCGATGAGCTGAAGCGCCATCCCTACATCAATTACTATCAGGCGCGCGCCATCGTCGACTACCGCCGGCAGCAGGGTCCTATCCGCGACCTCAACGAGCTCTCACTGCTCGACGACTTCACCGATGAAGCCATCCGCCGCCTGCGTCCCTACGTCAGCTACGAGTGAGGCTGCTCTGCGGGGGGGGGCGATTGAATTGTAACTCTAACGTAACACGTTTTTCTTGGCAGACTGGCTGATTGTGCGTACCTTTGCGGCAAAAAACAAAGGTATGGAAACAAATCAAGGTTATGTGATGATAGCGATGCAGCTGCTCGGCTCATTAGGCCTGCTGATTTATGGTATGCGGATGATGAGCGAGGCACTGCAGAAGATGGCCGGCCCGCAGCTGAGACATATACTGGCCAGGATGACGAGCAACCGCCTGACAGGTATGCTGACGGGCATGCTCGTCACGTGCGCTGTGCAGTCATCGTCGGCAACAACGGTGATGACCGTCTCGTTCGTTTCGGCCGGTCTGCTGACGCTGGCTCAGGCCATTTCGGTTATCATGGGTGCCAATATCGGCACGACGATGACGGCATGGATCATGTCGCTGGGCTATAGCGTCGATCTGACCAGTATAGTCTATCCTGCCTTCCTGCTTGGCATGGTGCTCATCTACAAGAAACGCCATCGCTTCGTGGGCGACTTCCTGTTCGGCACAGCTTTTATGTTCCTGTCGTTGGTGATGCTGAGTGCCGCTGGCAAAGCCTTGGATCTGGAACACAGCGAGGCCGTGATTTCGTTCTTTGCTTCGTTTGACACATCGAGTCATCTCACCATCCTGGCCTTCCTGGGCATCGGTACGCTGATTACCTGCATCGTACAGTCGTCGGCAGCGGTGATGGCCATCACCATCCTGCTCTGCTCCACGGGCGTGCTGCCCATCTACTTAGGCATTGCGCTGGTGATGGGCGAGAATATAGGTACCACGGCTACGGCCAACCTCGTGGCGCTCGGTGCTAACACACAGGCCCGCCGCGCCGCACTGGCCCACCTGCTGTTCAATGTCTTCGGTGTGGTGTGGGTGCTCATTGTGTTCTATCCCTTTGTCGATATGGTATGCCGTATGGTGGGCTATGAGGTTGCTGCTCCTCTTTCGGGGCCCGGTGGCGACACGATGGGCTTAGCATTGAAGACTGCGGGGAGCGCGGGGACTGCTTCTGTACCTATGGTGCTGGCCATGTTCCATACATGCTTCAACATAACCAACACGGCCATCCTCCTTGGATTTGTGCCTCAGATAGAGCGTGTGGTGTGCTGGTTGCTGCCTGATAAGCAAGAAGAGAAGAAGGAGGATTTCAGCTTAAAGTATATTCAGTTTAACTTAGTTCAGACTCCTGAGATATCGGTGCTTCAGGCCCAGAAGGAGACGGCAGCCTTCGGGCAGCGTGTCGCTCAGATGTTCGCTATGGTGCGCCAGCTGTTTGGCGAGACTGGCGCAAAGCAGTTTGCTGAGCGCTATGCCCAGATAGCGCATGAAGAGGAATTGACCGACAATATTGAGGCAGAGATTGCACGCTATCTGGATAAAGTAAGCAACGGCCACCTAAGCGACGACACCAAGCAGAAGATACGTCAGATGATGCGCGAAATCAGCGAATTGGAGTCCATCGGCGATGCCTGTTATAAGCTGGCCCGCACACTTCATCGCAAACAGGAGTCTGGCAAGCATTTCGTTCAGCAGCAGAACGAACAACTGCAGGCTCTGATGGCTCTTTGCGACGAGGCCCTCGCACAGATGAACACCGTGATGCGCGGCCGCAGAGACGACCACGACATCCGCGAGACCTATCGCATAGAGAAAGGCATCAATGAGCTGCGGCTGCACTTGAAGACCGAGAATGCGCGGGCAGTGAACGACCATGAATACGACTACGTTGTCGGCACCCTCTTCGTAGATATGGTAAACGAACTGGAACAGCTTGGCGACTACGTAGTCAATGTCGTTGAGGCTCGGTTCGGGAAATGACATGAGTCAGTCTGAGGCGACTTTTGGCTCGGGGGTCTGCCTGCCGTCGTCATGACGGAGATGGAATCTGAGTGTTAACAAAAAAAGGCAGCGGAAAAGCTGCCTTTTTTGTCGGGATGAGGCGACTCGAACGCCCGACCCCTACGTCCCGAACGTAGTGCGCTACCAACTGCGCTACATCCCGAATGCTTTCGCATGGTTGCTCGTAAGCGGATGCAAAGGTACTGCTTTTTTGTGGATTAAGCAAATTTTTTTGGAAAAAGTTGACGAATGTCGAAAAAAAGTTGTATCTTTGCAGCAGAATTCAGAACTGATGATGGTGCCTTAGCTCAGTTGGTAGAGCATCGGACTGAAAATCCGTGTGTCCCCGGTTCGATTCCTGGAGGTACCACTTACTTATCGTTGAGGGCATGAATCGTTTTTAGATTGATGCCTGTGCGGACAAGAACCTTGCTGTTGGTTCTTGTCGTTTTTTATGAATTCTTCACCGATTAAATTAGGTCAAAACAGAACGAAATAAACCTTAAATCGAATCGTGTAAAGCACTGTCTTACAATTAACTCCGCTTAACTAACTTAATTCTTTGCCTATTGCGCGTTTGCCCCTTTTAGAGTAATTTTGTACCGCCATTGTACCTCGGGTGGATGAGCAGAGGGTTCGTAGGGTGTTCCCTTAAATCACCTTATTTCCTCTTAAATCCGCTTAATTGGTTTCCGTCTGGGACCATCCCCCGAAAAACGGCAGAAATTGACAAAATTACTCGATATGGGCAAGAATCAAACTTCACAAATTCCCAACATCCTTCTGTCCGTGAAGGATGCCTCCATCGCCATCAGTGTCAGCACTAAGATGGTGCGATTGCTTATTGCCTCCGGCAAACTGAAAGCCGTCAATCTCGGCAAGCGGATGACACGTATAAGCTTGCAAGAACTTACAGACTTCGCCCAAGGGCAAGGTTGTAATGTCGTGCTACCTTCTTCTTCCCTTCCTTTTAATAATAACAAAAGGAAAAAGAATAAGAAGGATGTCCCCGCTAAGCCAGAGACAGGTAATGTGAACGAGAAAGCCAAGTGCCGCATGACACCAGCCAGTGAGAAAGCCCCTGAAGGTGTTACTCACAAAACCCATTATACGATGGCAGAGGTAATGAGCAAGTTCAACATCAAGTACGGTCGCCTGTATGAGATACGCAACCGCTATCAGTTGGCATCCGT
>JAGBJJ010000062.1 GCA_017934525.1 Prevotella sp. | reverse complement strand
CGCGTCTTCTTTCAGCCTTATGCCGAACTTCGGCGGAATCATGGGCAGCGACGACAGGGCCCATGCACGCCATGCGGGTGTGTAGTCTTCGGGCATCTTCAGCTCGCACAAGTGGCCGAAGGTCCACGTCACCTGATAGCCATTGCCTTCGTAATAGCCGTCGTGGCGGTAGGTTGCCCCGATGATGCGGGCTATGTCTTGCGCCACACTGGGCTTCTCTGCTATGCAAACAATCATAGTAAATGCGGGTTTATAAGGTGCAAAGGTACGAAGAAAAAATGAAAAGAATAAAAAAAACTGAAGAATAAAAACAAAAAAGGCTGTGCCCATCAGCGACGTGAGGGCACAGCGGACACAGCTGTTGCTGCAAGGTGCTATCTCGCAATCTGCTTCCTGACCTTTCCGTCAGCCTTGCGAATCACGACTACGCCATTCTGCCTCTGCCCGGCATTCATGCCACGCACGTCGTAAGAAACGCCTGACTGCTGTCCAGCGCCCTCAGCCAAACTGATGGAGGTCGTCTCAAAACCAGTATACTCCAATGCGATTTCTTCGTTGTCGAGTCCTTTGTCGTCTGCAGCCAAGGTGCCTGCAGGCAGCAGCAGATAATACTTTTCACCGGCCACGGGCGTAAAACCTTGCAGGACGCCCCAGTCGGCAAACTTCAATGTCAGTGTCTGCTTGTCTCCCGAAAGCGAAGCACTCCATGAAGCCCACGAGCTGCCAGTATCTACCACGTCGCCATCCTTGCTACCCTGGCGGAAGGAGATTTGATTACGATTCTTTACACTGACGGCTTTATCGAAAACGAGCGTGAACTGCATCTCGAATTTGCCCTCTTCGTTCGTTGGGAGCTCATCCCCGTCAGCAGGAGTGGCCGACAAGAGATGCGGCTTTGCGTCTTCCTTGGCAGCATCAGAGCTCCAGACACGGAACTCGATAGCAGCATTTGTCCTGCCCTTGTCGTCGGTCACGATAGATGCAGGTATCGAGAAATAATATGTGCTCACTTCAGGGGCAAACTTCACCACTTGTCCTGCGGCATCCATGCCTTCGAGCACAATGCTCTTGCCGTCGGCGCCCACGCGTGCCTGCCAGCTCGCTACAGAGACCGGCTCGCCTGCGGCGCTCTCTTTCAGCAGACGCACATCGGGCGTTGCGTCGGCAATCGTCACATTGCTGTCAAACATCAGCGTGACGGCAGCCTCGGCCTCGCCATTTGTCACCGCGAAAGCCTCTTCTTCCTGCGGCAACGTGCCGACGAGCTTCATGAAAGTCGCTTCGTCAAGCGCTTTCTGCGAGTCAAAGAACGAAAAAGAGATTTCTTCATTCTCTTCCGTCATATCCTCGTCCATGATCAGACCGGCAGGCACCGTCAGCGTGTATTTACTATCCGTCGGCATAATGGCATACTGCCAACCGTCGGATTCCACCATTTTCACAATGACGGTTGCAGGGTCGTTCGTGTCGATGGCAAGTTTCCAGCTGCCACCTTCCGGCAGTGCCACATCAGTTCCATCCTCCTTGACGAGAGTCACACCCGTCGGGGTGTCGGTGGTCAAGAGCACCTCTTTGCTGAATGTCAGCGTGAAGTTCACATTCAGATTAGTCACCCAAGGATTCTTCTGCCAAAGACCGCCGTCAACGGGGTTTGTGGCCGTCAGCGTCAGCACTCCAGCTGCATTTGCATGATGCACTCCCATAAACGCGAGCATCAACATCACAAGTCTAAAATAATTCTTTTTCATAACACTTTTATTTTTTTATTGGACATAAATGATATCTCAACGAACTACAATCTTCTTGCCATCCTGAATATATATGCCTTTTCGGCTGACGGTGGCAACTTTGCGACCATCCAGGGTGCAGATACTGCCCTTCACTTTTTCAGCCGCAACGACTTCAATAGCCTCTGGGCCGGCATCAGCAACGGTCAGCGTGCCGCCGACATAGCGGAACTCATAGCGGTCGGAACTGCCGCCGCTCACCACGATAGGATAGGTGCCCGCGGGACTGTCGACCGTCGCTGTTGTCGTGGCCACGGGGGCCGACAGCAAGACTGTTTCATCTTCGCCATTGACAAATCCGCTGTAGATGATTTCGAACACGGGATTCTCCTCGCCTATGTTGCGGAAGCAGTCGGAAGCCTTTGCCGTCAGCACTGCCGGATAGATGGTCAGCGTTCCGTTCACGAAGTCTACGTCCTCTGCCTCTATGGTCCCCCTCGAAATATAGATGGTGTAGTCTCCTGGCAGCGACGTGACTGTAGCATCAGTCCACAATTCGGGCTTGCCTGTCACGCTCACTCCCTCAACTTTATAGCCTAACCGGGGATTCTCCTCGCCATAGTCGCGGTCCAGGTTGCTGGCCTTCACGGTGGTGCCATATTCTATGATATTGCTTCCAAAGTCCTTCCACTGTGCACGGTTAAGATACTGCGACTTTGTGCCACTGGACACATACAGCTTGCAGACGTCGGTGCGAACACCTGCAAAGACATTGTAGCCCGTCAGGACGGGCTGCTGCTTCCCGTGGATACGTATCTCCATCAGCGACATACAATTGCGCAGCGCCTCGCCCCCAATCTCGGCAACGCCCGACGGGATATCAAGTGCGTTGAGTCCCACGCATCCCGCAAGAGCCAGCTCATGGATAGAAAGGATAGAGCCAGGCAGCGTGCAGCGCCCCATGGCAGTGGTCAGCACGGCAATCAACTCCGTTTCGTCGGCAGTCAGTATCATGTCGCCCTGGCGCACATAGTCTTTGTCAGCCGGCTCCTCCCATTCAACAGACTGCAGCACATAGCATCCTCCCAGGGCACCATCGCCAAACGAACGGATATTTGACGGCAACTTCAACGTGGTCAGCGTGCGACAATCATAGAATGCCTTTGGGGGCAGGGTGCCTTCGGAAGTGGTGTACTCCTTGTCGCCTTCCTTCAGGTATGGTTCGCCCCCGGCCACAAACACGGCTTCCGACAGATCGAGGTCTTTCAGATAGCCAACCTTGGCTTCGCCGTAGACATCTCTTCCTGCCAGACTGCGGATGAACCTCAGGTCGGTGCTGTTGATCTGCCCCTTCACCTTCAGCGCGCCACAGACAGAGTCGGCATTCTGAGGCATCAGCGACGCCAGCTCGCCGGGCTCATTGAGCGCGACCTCGAAAGACTGCAACTCAACCTGCTTGCCCGACACACCAACAATCATGTCCTGACGCACACTGAAATGATAACCTTTGGGGTTCAGCTTGCTGATGTCGTAGTAGCCTTCTGCATCGCCCAGCCAGCCCCAGTTCACGTAGACCAGACCATCTTCATCATAGCCCGTAATCACAAACGAGTGGCCACCGTTGCCGCCGGTGTTCTGTCCGCCATACACCAGAGGATTGCCCTCGCTCAACTCTGTGAACACCATGTCCATCCATTCCTCATCGGAAAAATCGGCACGCGACAGGCTCTGCGCATTTTCATAGCCGAAATACTTGCGCAGGCCATCGGCAGCAGCCGTCGACGTAGAAGCACTTCCTCCGTGATTATAGCCGCCGTACTGCATGTTGGCTGCGACACCGCAGTGTACCATCAGGGTGGCCACAGCATGAGCCTCCTCGTCAGAGAAGTTTCCGTCGTCATACTTGTCGAGCATTTTGTCCCACTCATAGAAGGTTTCGCTGAAGTTTGCTGACACGGCCTCTCCATTGGTATCGCCATACGGATAATAGACGGTGTTCATGCCAAAGCCCCGCACTGGAAGCTTATGGTAATTCAGCACCTGGGCCATGGCCGTAGCCACACAGCCAGTGGCACAATGGCCGTCGTCGGGATGCAGGGGGCACAGCCTGTAGAAAGGATCGCCCTGCCCCCAGGCTGTGGTGAGCATGGGTTCCACACGAGCTGGAAAACGCTTCGGGTCTGGCGGAATGGGAGCCTTCCTGAACATCACGTCTGACGGGGCGCTCAAAGCGTCGTCGATAGCCTTCAGCCACCACTCAAAACCGGGATTGTCGCCTTGGGTCGCGCTGAGACTGATGCCGACCACTGACGGCTCACCGGCATCGTCGGGAATCACTACAAATGCCCCGCCATCGTAGCCCACGATGCTGCATGACTGCAGCCTGCGCAGTTCTTTCAGTGCTGGCTGTGGCAGTTTTCTGCCGGAAGGCAGTTGTGGCAGATGTATGCCCAATGCCTTCTCTGCTATGGCCAACTTCTGCTCCGTGGTCCGTTCCTCGGCCATCATGGCCAAGGAACAGAACAGGAGTATCAGGGAAATTGATATTCTTCTCATTTTCACTTCGTTTAAATCTTATTTTACAATCACTTTCTGATGGCGAATGATATAGACACCCTTTCTCAGGCCCTCCAAGGAGGTTGCGCTGCTCCGGGTCTTCACGCCATCAATGGTATACACATCGAAAGCCTTGTCAGCATCTGTCAGGCTCTGCATGCCGAGCGAAGCCCCTGCGACGGCCGGCTGCGACTCCTGCCCGTCGGCATAAACGGCGGTCACGGCATATTGTGCTGCATTTCCGTTGCTGACGACATAAGTGGTCTGCGCCTCATCTGTAGTGGCAAGCAGCATCTGGTCGGCATAGACATTGTAGCCTGTCAATCTGCCTGCCATGACCGTATAGGAAATGTCGTCGATGCAGAGCAGGCGCGCAGCATCCTGCGATGTGCTCCTGATGGCGAAGTAGCGTGTGTCTTCAGGCAAGTCGACCGTGAATTCGTCCCAGCCGTTGCCCGACGTGGCATATTGGCCGATGACCGTGAAGCTGCCCGTATTGTCGCCATAGCCTGCATTTGAACCTGTACCTACACTGTTGTCGGTCGACGAGACCAGCACTTCAAATGTCTCGTGCTTGTAAGACCCCGCAGGCTCTGTTGCGAAGAAGTGCAAAGTGCGGGCCTGGCCGCTCAGTTCGGGAGAAATCAGCCAGTTGTAGGACGGGGCTCCGAGTACATCAAACGACACGATGAACTTGTTGCCAGAGTGCGGTGTGATACCACAATCCTCGACAGCCGCGGTGTTGAACACCACCCATGCACTTCGGGCGCCCTTGTTTTCATATTCAATGTTGTCGAAGCTGTTGGCTAACGTATTGTTGCCATCGAAAAGCGTCCATCCGCCACCAAGCCGTCCGGCCTGCGTTCCTCTCTGAATACCGCCTGTAGAGAAGTCAGTAAACTGGTCTCCCTCGAAGTCTTCGGTAATCGTGCGCTCAAGGTTTCTCGGAGCATCCCAACGGAGGAGTACGGCCGATTCGCCCGAAGTGGCCGTAAGGTTCTCAGGCATCGGAACATCGTTGCTGACAATGCTGACAACAGCCTCTTTGGTGTTGTCTTCTGAGATTCTGTCGCGCGCAGCCTCAACCTCGGCGCGCAGGGTCAGATGGCTGCCGGCGCTGAATACGCTGGGCTTGTAACCAGCAATGACGACGTTTTGCTCCAATGTGCCAAGAGGCTCACCAATGGTCTGCGAGAACACCTCTTCGTCGTCAGCAAACACTCTGACGGTGTAGTTGTCCATCTCTCTGTCGCCCATGTTCTTCACCACGATGCTCAGGTCATTCTCCCTGCCGGTTCTGGCCTCGTCGGGCGCAAAGAAGTCGAGGGCAAGATTGTAATTAGGCATATCGAAGACATTGATGTCATCGATCTTGATGTGATGAGAGCGCAAGTTACTCTGCATGAGCAGTTTCACGATGATGTACGGCTGGTCGATGTAGTCTGAGAGGTCGACCTTGGCCACATGCCATTGGCCAGTCTCCACTTCAGCCGCATCTATCACTTGCAGGTCGGTCGTCTGCCCATCGGGAGTCTGCACCCGGACAGTGATGGTCCCTCGTCTGTCAAAACTATATGCAAAGGCAAGCGTCGGGGCGGAAGTGCCCTCGAGGGTTATCTTGCCGGTATTGAGCGAGTAGTTGTTGTTCAATGCCGAACCCGCCCACTGGAAGGCATAGCCGTCAGAATGGAAGGTGTCGTCGCTGATGAAGACAGGTTTTTCATCGCAGTTTGTCTCATTCCAGAAGAAATGCGTAAAGGCGTCGGTGTTGATAGCTTCGTGTAGAGGCAGCTGATAGGCCTGTCCGACAATGATTTGTCCGATAGCCGTGGCTGAGGGCGAGGCACCGGCGGTATTGACAGCTCCTACGGCAATGCCCATGGCCCGCTGTTCACCGACGGATGTGTCATAATTATACACATAGGACGTGTCGCCGGTAACGACACCCAGCGTAATGAATGAAGACTTCAACTGCTCATATACATAGTAGGTAGTGGTCTGCGGGTCAACGTAGCCCCCATTGACGCCCCTGGTGCTGACGGGCGTCCATTGTATAGAGATGCCCTCTCCCAAGTCGGTCACCTGGCCGGTCATGCCAGTCGTTTCAGGCACGTCGAGACCGATGAAAGCCTGATTGACTGCCATTTCGCCATCGCCGGCTCCGTTGGTGGGCACTACCACATATTGCACATTGCCATTGTCTTCGGCTGTGAGAGAGGTGTCGACAAACTGCAGCTGCTGGCCAGGCTCCGGATCTTGGAAGACATGCAGCACGCGGTTGTCGCGTATCACGCGGATGCTGGTGAGGCTGGTGAGGGGCTCGCCGTTGCGTTTTTTGGTCGGTGCGTTGAAGATGACAATGGCATTGTAAGCACCGCCGGCGCCTGCTCCAACCACAAAGTCGGTGACATTTGAGGGTGCCTGGTCACCGCCGATGCATTCGAGTGCTATCTGGCGGATGTAGAGGTGGCCGCAAAGGCGCGCTCCACACGCATGGAACCCAACGTTGTATTCTCCATCAGCTGACACGGTGAATTCATCGGTTACATAAGTGAATGCCGAGGTGTTGCTGACAACAGACTTGGTGCGAACGGTATGGGCCAGTTTTTCGGGCTTAACCCCTTGTCCCACTTTGATTTCAAGTTCTGCAAGGTCTGTTCTTTGGGTTCCCATGATCTCGTAAGTGAGCTGGTATGTCTTTCCGGCCTCCAGCGAAATGGCAGGCAGAATCATCCAGTCGTCAGCCGGCTGCATGGTGAAAGTGCCGTCCATCTGGTGGCGATAGCCAAAGTGTATATAGCTGCTATAGTCGCTAACCTCCCACGAGACACCGTCGTTGTTGGCATCGACAATCGTGAACTGGTCTTCCATCCGCCCACGCTGGAAGAGCAAGTAGTAAGGCGGAGCAATCACGTCGCCAAAGGCTACGCCAGGGGTGGCAGCAACCCGACTCTGAGCGCTTCCATTGCTGGCCGTGATGGTGTAGCTATATCGGGTAACCTTGCCTGTCGGGAGCTGGTCGGTGATAGTGGTGGTGCTGATGGCATCGGCTATCAGCTTGTTGTCAGGCTGGCGCGTGACGGTATAGGTCAACTCTCCGGGATACCCCAGAAACTCACCAAGGGATGCATCCCAGGTGACAACAGCTGTGCCGTCAACGAGATCTATGCTGGCATTGGCGGGAGCATCGGGCGTATCGAGCCCCACGAAGACGCCGGTGCTGGCCATAGCGCCGCGCCCCTGACTGTTCTTCACCACGATGTCTATGCGGTGCATGCCATCGGCAAGGCTGACTTCCTCGGTGACGCTGGCTGCCGAAGCGGCGCTACCTTGCTTTGCTATCTCGCCGTCTATCTCCACATCGTAATACAAGGGGCCAGTGAGGGCGATGCCGTCGACAGAGTTGTTGGGCATCGTAAACGAGATGCTGCCACTGTTGGAGGCACCTGCAAAATCAGCCTGAAGGTCGGCTACGGCGCCTGGTGTGCCGTTGCCACTTTTTCCTGCCACGACTGTGAAATATGGGATGAGCGTCCAGTCAGGCAACTGTGCTGCTAACGTAGCTTCGGCAGTCGACGTGTTGACAGAATAGATGGCCGACTTGCCCTCGGTGTCGGTGCGGGCCCAATAGAAGGTATCAGACGAATAATCGAAGCACCCCGACTGGAAATAGAATCCCGTAAGCTCGCTTGCAGATACCGGCAGTCCTGTTGATCCGATGAAAGTCTCTGTTCCGTCGGTCGTCGATATGCGGTATAGGTCGCCAAGGGCAGTGATGCCAAACCAGCGGCCCTGGCGGTCGATAGCCATAGCTGCGTAGCGGTGCTGGGCTTTTGCAAGTGGCTTTCGCTCAAGTCGGGTGTAGTCTATCTCGCAGAGATCCCAGTCATAGGTGCCTTCTGGTGTGCAGTAGCTGCCATAGGCTTTCTTTCTGATGGGGTCGAAGGTCATGCAGTCGGCCACGAAGCCCGGACTCCCCATATCCTGCATCAGATAGAGGTTCCAGTTGTCGTTGATGCCAAACTGGAAATCGTATGGAAACCACATGCCGAATATCTCTTCGCCGTTGCTACAGTGGAAGAAACCATCATAAATGGCTCCACCTTGTACGGCTAACATGTTGCTGTGGCTCTTGCTGATAAGGGTGAAATCGTTGCCCGTAAGTTGCGGTGCGAGCTTCACCTCATACATGCCATAGACGTACTCGTTGGTACTGGGATTGCGTATAAAACGCGACTGTGGGTTGACCCAGAATGTCACGTTTTGATCATAGTCTGTCTGCAACTTAAAAGGACGGCTGGCAGCATGACTCTCTCCGGCAGGAAGAGGCTGCGATGCAACATCAAGAGGTATGCCTTTTTTAGCCACAGCCGGGTCGTTAGTGTTGGGGATTGATGCTCTCTGCTGTGCATCGACGGCTGCCGAGGTAAGCAGTGCTGCGAATGCGATGAGCGCACGAATGATAACCTTTTTTTTCATAATCATGCTTTTTGAATAAGTAAAACAACAAAATATTATATGTAACAACTTGTTAGTAATCGCTATTCCATGGCAACATGAGAGAGAGGTACACACGATGTGAGCGTATAGTCGTTTCAGGGTTTTCACACATTTATGTTATTATTGTGCAAAAATAAGCAAATATCAAAAGAAAAAGCACAATTTACGGCGTTTGCATGTGCGTTCTTGCAAGAACGCACATGCAAACGCTGCAATAAAATGGTCTTCTATTTGCCTTCCTTGGCCATTTTCTGATAGGCAGAAGGCGTGAGTCCGGTGAAGTTTTTAAAGAGTTTCGAGAAATGCGAACGCGAGCTGTATCCCACGCTTTGTGCTATACCCTCTACAGAGTAATGACCATAGTTGCCGAGATCGCTCATACGCCGGCACGCTTCCTTGATACGAAAGCCGTTGAGGAGCGTGCTGAAAGGTTGGCCAGTGCCCACATTGATGGCCTGCGAGATGTAAATCTTTTTTGTCGACATCATCTCTGCCAAGCGCTCGATGGAGAAAGTCTCGTCGTAGATTTCTTCGCTGGTCTCCATGATGTGCATGACTTGCCGGAGTATTTCAGCAGACACTTCGTCGTCCATCTGGTTGTGGCTGTATTTCTGCGCAGGGATGCTTTTACGGTCGGTAGCGATGTCAATATCCACCCCGCTTTGCCTTTGCTCGTTGACGGCAAGCTGGTCCAGTTTTTGATATAGCTGCCGGTAGTTCTGCTGTATGCGTCTCCTGTTGATGAGCAACACTACAATGATGGCGATGGCAAAGACGGAAAAGACCGTTATGATGATGAGGATGCGCAGCTGCATCTGCTTCTTGTGGGCCATCTTGCTCATCTGGTCGTTCTTCTTAGCCATGTCGAAGAGGAACGACGCCTTCTGGAAACTGCTCATGTGCGTGCGATTGATGGTACTGTCGCGTTGCTGTCGCCAGAGCAGTTCATACTTGTCGGTCTGGGCGTGATCATTCTTGCCCTTGTAGTATTCGTAACAGTATCTATAGGCATCGGTGAGGCATTCGGGCTGATCGTACTTTTTTGCCCAGACAATCATGGTGTCTAACATGTGGAGCGCCTCTTCTTCACGGCCAAGCTGAATAAGTGCATGGTAGGTGATGTCGTAAGAGACAAGCGTGAGCAGATCGTCGGGCTGCAGCTGGCCTGTGGCAGGCAGGTCGTAAAACACTTGAAGCGCTTTGTCGTGATTTCCGCCCTGCCAGAGCTGGATGCCCCTGCACAGGTTTTTGGCATACGTCCAGATTCCATCTTCCTGCGGGATGTCAAACTGCGCATACTGCTTGATTTCCTGTCTGATGCTCGGCAACATATCCTCGCCCAAAGCCACCTGCACAATGTTGACGAAGAGGTCGGAAATGCATTTGTGCTGCTCTGAAGCAAGCGAAGCCTTAAATCCATGCTTGTATGCGTCAAGCACTTTGTCGTAGTTGGGCTTATCAAGGCTCATCCCGCTTTCCACAAGGTAAAGATTGCCCATGGTGAGATAGATATAGGGCAGATAGTCGGTGTAGTTTTCTTCGGCGAGTTCTTTTGCCTTTAAGATATAGGTGTGAGCCTTATAGTAGTCGGTGTAAACGATCTTATAGAGGTTGCTGAGGTAGTTGAGGGCAACGATGTAGTATTTGGTCTCGTCTTCCGAGAGAGAAGTTTGCGCCTGACAGCGGTTGACGAGAATCGACATGCAGAGGAAAGAGCTGTCTGGCATATTCTTGTCAGCATAAAAGCTGTTTCCCATATCGAGCAATGTTTTTGACGGCAAGTTCTCCCAGCTCTTCCTGTTGGCCACAAAGCGTTGTCCGTCCGTGGCACAGACCACCACGGACACAAGGGAGAGAAGTATCGAGAGTATCACTTTTCTATTCATAAACATCATCATAGCATGTCGGCCGCATCCATAAGGGCAAGGCCTTCAAATCACTCCTTCTTCGGCTGAGGCGTGAGAAGACGACGGTACTCATCGGGCGACTGCAGCAGGCGCACGGCCTCCTTCAGCTGCTTGTCGTACATCAGGCCCGCCTCGATGGTGCCACGCTGGAAGTAGTAGGCCGAGATGATGTCGAGCTCAAGCATCTGCTGTATGGTCTCGCGGTGCTTCTCCAAGTCTCTGCCCACATTGTGCTTCAGCCGCTCCCGCAGTGCGTCGAAGGCCTCACGCGCCTCGTCGTAGTAGCCCTCAAACTTGGCCGTCTTCACCAGCTCGTCAAACTGCTTCTGCGACACAGGGTCATAGTCGAAGCCACTATCCACCACACGGCGGCAGAACTCCTGCCAGTCGTCTTCCGTCAGATGGAACTCTGCCGCAGGGGCAATCTGTGGATGGCGGGCTATGTAATCCACCACATAGTCGAACAGCACCTCGGTAGAATCCATGCCGCCGGCCGTCAGGTAGTAGGCAATGTTGGGCATCGTATCGCTGCGCACCTCCACGTCGGGGGTGATACCGCCGCCATCGCGTACCTCACGCCCGCCATGCGTGTAGAACACATGTGTCAGCGAGTCGGGCGTGCGCTCACGATAGGTCGCACCCTCCCGACGGTTGTAGTCGATGGCCTGGATGCAGCGCCCCGAGGGTATATAGTATTTCGACGTGGTAATCTTCACGTTTGTGTTGTAAGGCAAATCCATCGGCACCTGCACCAAGCCCTTTCCATACGTGCGCGTACCTATAACGATTGCGCGATCGAGGTCTTGCAACGCACCTGCCGTAATCTCGCTCGACGAGGCCGTCTCGCCGCTCACCAACACAGCCACGGGCATCACCGTGTCTACCGGTTCCAGACGCGTCTTGTAGGTACGGCAGGCCTGCGGCACTTTACCACGGTTCTCCACCACCGTCTGCCCCTG
>JAGBJJ010000061.1 GCA_017934525.1 Prevotella sp. | reverse complement strand
CTCGACCTTATCACATACGTTACCGACCGTCTAGGACACGATGCCCGTTATGCCATTGACTCCACCAAGTTGCAGAAGGAGCTCGGCTGGGAGCCAAGCCTGCAGTTTGAAGAGGGCATTGAGAAAACCGTGCGCTGGTATCTTGACAACCAAGACTGGCTCGACAACGTCACCAGCGGCGACTATCAGCAGTATTACGAAAACATGTACGCCCACCGCTAAAAACCTCCTCGTGATGTGAGGCGCCGCCTCACATCTCCTTCTCTCAGAAAACAGAAGAAATGGACTCTCTAACCCGTCCCCTGAACACCTACCTCGTCGCCCTGGCCTATGAGGGCGCCACCCACGAGCAGGAGCACCAGATGGAGCATCTGCTCGCCCTGCTCGACCCCGACGACGAGGAGGTGCTGCTCCACTACTACGGCCTCTTTGGCCACGAGCGCCGCTCGCTCGACGAACTGGCAGCCATGCGCCGCGAGGAGCCCGACGCTACGCTGGCCGCCATCAGCCGCCTGCTGCGCCGCATCGCCGTCACCCCAGAGTGGCAGATGATTCAGCAAGAGATGAAGCAATGACTGTAGACTCGCAATTTAATATTAAGACGATAAGGAAAGAGCTCGGAGCCTTCGTGCTGGCTGCTGCCGGTCTCGGAGGTGTCTTTCACAATTTCTCTGACGCTGTCGAAATGCTGACCGCGCTGATATTTATCCTCGGGCTGATGGCGCTGGCCGCTATCTTCTGGCTCTCGCGCCTGAAGCGTGTCGCAGTGTGGAACGACGGCATTGAGGTGTCGTCGCTGCTCTGGCCTTTCAGCAAGCGCGAATATCGCTTCGCTGAGTTCGACTATGTCGTCATTAAGAATGAGGGCACCGACAGCGAGCGCATGGTCTTTGTGCGCAACCTCAGGCGCGACTTCACGCTGAGAGCGGCCTGGTATCTGAACTATCAGGAGCTGAAGCAGGCTGTCCGCATCCCGTTGAAGGAGAGTGTGGCGGCTGATACGTCGCGCGAGATCAGGTCGGCCTTCTTCTGGTGGACGCCGCTCATCTTCATCGGTGTGCTGTTTCTTGTGCTCATCGGTTTGGCTGTACCTCTGGCTGAATATCTCGACACGGGCAGCGTCGACGCCGAAACCATCTATCTGGGCATAGGCATAGCCCTCGGCTTCGCCATATTCGGAGGCATAGCGCTCTATCCCTACAAGCGGCTCACCATCTGGCAGGGACGCATTGATGCCCGGCGGCTGATATGGCCGTTCGTCGTGAAGCATTATCGGATGGACGACTTCGACGGCTGTTATGAAGTGACGGAGAACAAACGGCGAAATGATGCCGGCTCGGGCGATGAAGCCCATTGGCTGATGAGCAACGGACAGTTGTCGCTGCGCATCTGTGGCTGGATGTACGTCAACTATGAGGAGCTGAAAACGGCTACCCAGACACGGGTGCTGAACTCGATGGAGGCTGGCGCCATGGAGCAGCTGCAGGCCTGGCGCGGAAAGGTGTATTATTAAGTATATGTATGTACACGCGTATATTAAATATAGGTAGAATATGAAGTCTACGGAAGCAAGAATCATCGACCTGCCCAAGCTGATGGACCCGCGCGGCAACCTGACCGTGGCGGAGGGCGATAATCACGTGCCTTTCAGCGTGGCACGTGTCTACTGGACCTATGACGTGCCGGCCGGCGAGAGCAGGGGAGGGCATGCCCACAAGCACTGTCGTGAGTTTATCATTGCCGTGAGCGGGTCGTTCGACGTCACCGTCGACAACGGACGGGGCGACAAGCAGACGTTTCACCTCAATCATCCCTATCAGGGACTGCTCGTGGAAACGGGCATCTGGCGCACGCTCGACGACTTCTCCAGCGGGGCTGTATGCCTCGTGCTGGCGTCTGACCCTTTCGACGTGGCCGACTATTGGTACGATTATGATGAATTTCTGAATGACGTAAGAGAATGTTCACGATAAAGAGATATACTCCTGAGGATAAACAGCTGTGGGACGGCTACGTGGGGAAGGCACGTAATGCCACCTTCCTCTTCTTGCGCGACTACATGGACTATCATGCCGACCGATTCCGCGACCACTCGCTCTTGTTCTTCGTGGGCCACAGGCTGCATTCCGTCATGCCGGCACACGAAGACGGCAAGCTCTTCGCCACGCATATGGGACTTACTTACGGCGGTCTGATTGTTGGCATCGACGTCACCACGGCCGACGTGGTGCAGCTGTTTGTTGAACTGAACGACTACCTGCGCCGCGAGGGGTTCACCAAGGTAATCTATAAGCCGGTGCCGTGGGTGTACCATCGCGTGCCGGCAGAGGAGGACCTCTATGCCATGTTTTGGAAATGTAATGCCAGACTGCTGCAACGCATGTCGGGCACGGTGATTGATCTCCATGCCCATCTGCCCTGGCGGAAAGACCATCGGCGGCGGCTGAAGAATGCCATGCAGGCGGGCGTGCGCGTCGTGGCCGACGACCGGCTCGAGCCGTTCTGGACGGTGCTCGAGGAGAACCTGCGACTGAGGTTCGGGGCGAAGCCCGTGCATTCGCTGCAGGAGATAATGCTGCTTAAAAGCCGTTTTCCGCAGCTCATCAAGCAGTATAATGCCTACGTGGGCGACGAACTCGTGGGAGGCATCACCTTCTATGTCATGGGGCATGTGCTGCATGGTCAGTATAGTGCCACTAATGCTGTGGGAAAAGAGTGCGGAGCCATGGAGGCCATCTATCAGCAGGTGATTGGCTGCGACTTTGCTCACTGCCGGTTTCTCGACTTCGGCACGTCCAACGAGCAGGGCGGACTGGTGCTCAACGAGGGACTCATTGCCCACAAGGAGGGATATGGCGGCAGAACGGTGTGTTACGACACCTATGAGTGGACACTCTGAGCGGCATTTGACCTTTTTTAAGCTAAAAAATGTAGCGATAGTTTCTTGTTACGCTTTTTATTTTTATCTTTGCAACCCATTTGATTAAGTAGATGTACAGATTTGCTGAATATTTTATATAAGATAATTACGATTAGTTACTTATTTATTTATTTTTTTTGAATGTATATGGATTATCAGGAATTGAATTATCAGACGAATGAAAGCGAGCGCCAGTTGTGGGCTGTCTCGGCTTTCCCTGCTCTCATGCGTAAGGTCTATGTGTGGATGACGCTTGCCCTTGTCATCACGGGCTTCACGGCCTATGCCGTGGCTACTAATCAGGCCCTCACCAACATCATCTTTGCCAATCCCGCCATCGTGTGGATTCTTTTTGGAGCCGAACTGCTCATCGTCTTCTCGCTCAGCGCGGCCATCGAGAAGCTGTCGCTGCCGGTCAGCACGCTCATGTTTGTGCTCTATTCGGTCATCAACGGCATTGTGTTCTCCTCTATCTTCTATGCTTACACAATGAGCAGCATCGCCACAGTGTTCTTCATCACTGCCGGAACGTTCGGAGCCATGTCGGTGTTTGGCTACTTCACTAACACTAGTCTCACCTCGTGGGGCAAGATTCTCATCATGGCCCTCATCGGCATCATCATCGCATCTGTGGTCAACCTCTTCGTGAAGAGCTCCGGGCTCGAGGTCATCCTCAGCTACCTCGGCGTAGCCGTCTTTGTAGGACTCACTGCCTACGATACGCAGAAGATTAAGCACATGTTCCTGCAGGCTCCTGACGCTGGCGAGCACATGCAGAAGTATGCACTGCTCGGAGCGCTGACACTCTATCTCGACTTCATCAATCTCTTTATCTATCTGCTGAGAATTTTTGGGCGAAGAGAATAGTTTCTATATTATATAATAAGGTGTAAGAAAGCCTTATTGTAAGAAAACACGAAAAAGTACGTGCTTTATTGAAAAAAAACTTAGCAAAAGTTTGGTGGTTCGAAAAAAGTGCGTACCTTTGCATCCGCTTTCGCCTCGAAACGGGGCGCAGGCAAAAAGAAAGAGTTCTTTGAAAGAATTACATAGACAGAAAGTAGTACAAGAAGCGGCCCTGCCTTTCCTTCGGGTGAGCGCGGGGCTGGGTAAACGAAGAGAACCGTCGATAGAATTATTGACAGGGTGTTTCGCTTTAGACTTGATACATTGAACGAAGGATAGTCGTCCTGAACAGAGTACGTTTCCTGCCGTGTGCCTTATGGTATGGCGTCAGGAGGCAAAGATACAGATTTTTTACAATGAAGAGTTTGATCCTGGCTCAGGATGAACG
>JAGBJJ010000060.1 GCA_017934525.1 Prevotella sp. | reverse complement strand
GACACATCAAGGTTCTAAGGCCATCGAAGCCCCCGCGAGCACTGAGGGGGCGCGGATGGCTATTCCCCCCATCCTGCAGATAGGCGATGTTCTCATCTCGTCGGACCTCCTGACCGAGGAGTTCTGCTGCGACCTCGACACCTGTCGCGGTGCATGCTGCGTGGAGGGTGACGCCGGTGCTCCCGTCACGCTGGACGAAATCATGGAGATTGAAGACCGCGTCGACGACGTGTGGGCCGACCTCAGCGCCTCAGCGCAGAGCGTCATCGACCGCCAGGGCGTGGCTTACACCGACCAGGAGGGCGACCTCGTGACGAGCATCGTCGGTGGGAAGGACTGCGTCTTCACCTGCTACGGCGACATTGCCGCCCCCGGCGGCCATGTCATCAGCAACTGCTGCCTCTGCGCCCTGGAGCGTGCGGCCGCCGCTCGGCCCTCGTCGCCCGCTTCCCGTTTCGTCAAACCCATCAGTTGCGCGCTCTATCCCATCCGAGAGAAGACCTTCCGCGACGGCACCGTGGCACTGAACTATCACCGGTGGGATATCTGTCGTTGCGGCCGGGAGTTGGGGCGCCGCCTCCATCTGCCCCTCTACCGCTTTCTGGCGGGGCCGCTCGTGCGCCGCTTCGGTCGGGAGTGGTACGACGAACTCTGCGCCGCTGCCGACGAACTGCGCCGTCAGGGTTACCTCTGACGCCGCCAGGCCTCCGCACACTGCGCCGCCGTTATCAGCAATATAGCGGGTCTCCGCCCAGTGACACTTCCCCCCTCGGGGGCGCGATCATGACTTCCGGTACTCCGAGGGACTCATGCCGATGTGCTCCTTGAAGTACTTCCCGAGGAACGATTGGTTGGGGAAGTTCATCTCCCGTGCAATTTCCTTGATGCTCTTCGTCGTGTTTCGCAGCAGCACGCGCAGCCGCAGCAGCACGTAGTTGTCTATCCACTCGTTAGGCGTGCGGCGGCTCACCTGCTTGACCGTTTCCGACAGATACTTGGGCGTGATGCATATCTGCTGGGCATACCAGCTGACGCGCCGCTCCCGCTGGCAGTTGGCCTCTACGAGTTGAATAAACTGCGCGAAGATGGCGTCAGGGCGAGAGGGTCGGTGGTCGCTGTTGTTCTGTGCGCGGCGGATGACGTTGCTCAGGTCGTAGAACATGGCCAGAAGCAGGGTGCGCAGCAAGGGGCGCCGGAAGTGGTTGGCGGGGTCGTTGATCTTGGTGCGCATGAAGTGGTAGTACTCGCTGAACGTCTGCTGCTCCTGCTCCCTGAGCTTCATCACAGGATACTGGCGGGTGAAGAGGAAGAGGCGTGAGATGTCGCTCACCTCGCGGATAATCTCGTGGAAAAAAGGTACGCTGACCATGATGCAGAGACCGTCGAGATCTGCCGTCGGTGTGAAGGCGTCGACCACGCGGTGCTCCGAGATGATGAGGATGTCGCCCGGCGTGAGCTGTTGGCGGCGTGTGTCAAGCAGGTAGGTGGCACCGCCCCGTGTGCAGAGGGCGAAGATGATGAAGTTCATGCGGCGTGCCTCGGTGGGGAAGCAGGCGGCACTTAGATTGTCGAGCAGCAGCAGGTCGCTCTCCAAGAACCCGCTGTGGTGCCACTTCTTCAGCTGCTCGAAGTCTGATTCGATGATTTTCTTATCCATGGATATGTTTAGTTTGTCCTTGTATTAGCTTTAGTGTTTTCTGTTTCCCGTTGTAGACGATGGTGAGGCTGACGTCGGCCGTGGCCGTGATGACGGCCTCGTTGACCCGGCCATGGCGCCACGCCATGTCGACGATGGCGCCGCCGCGCGTGCGCAGGCCCTTTACCTGGCCGTCGGCCCATGCCTCTGGCAGGGCGGGCAGCAGGCTGATGATGCAGCTGGGCACAGCCTTGCCACCGTCGCCGGGCTTCACGGGCATCAGCTCGCTTTGCACGAGCATCTCGCAGACACCGGCCGTGCCGCCGAAGTTTCCGTCAATCTGGAAGGGTGGATGGGCGTCGAAAAGGTTGGGGTAGGTGCCGCCGCCCTGTCCGTGGCGCCGTGGTCCGGCAGGCACGGCGCTGAGCAGCATCTGGTAGATGTGGTAAGCCTGTTCGCCGTCGAGCAACCGTGCCCAGAGGTTGATGCGCCAGCCTGTGCTCCATCCCGTAGTCTTGTCGCCTTTCTGGATGAGCGTCTGGCGGCAGGCTTTGTTCAGCTCATGGTTCACAATTCTAACCTCATCGTTGGCTGCGCTGTGAGCTGATGCTGTGGGAGCGAGGTGATGGCCGGGGTAGAGGCCGATGAGGTGACTTTGGTGGCGGTGCCTCGGCTCGTCGTCCTGCCAGTCGTGGTACCACTCGTTAAGGTCGCCTTCGCGCCCAATGGTGTAGGGATGCAGGCGGGCGAGGGCATCGCCGAAGGGAGCAGTCAGCGAGTCGCGGCCAAGGATGCGGGCCGCCTGTATGGTGTTTGTGAAGAGTTCGCGTATGATGGCCATGTCGGCTGTGGAGCCGTAGCAGGTGGTACCCTTATAGCCCGTGTCGGTGATGTAGACATTCTCGGGTGAGGTGCTGGGGGCAGTGATGAGCTCGGCGGGGTTGGCGGGGTTCTCGATGAGCCAGTCGAGACAGAAGTCGGCGGCGCCCTTCATCAGCGGGAAAGCCACGCGCCGCAGGTAGTCGCGGTCTTGTGTGAAGAGAAAGCGCTCCCAGAGCGTCTCCACCAGCCAGGCGCCGCCCATGGGCCAGCAGGCCCACTTCGGGCTCTCGCGCTTCTCGCCCACAGGGTTGGCCATGGCCCAGAGGTCGCTGTTGTGTCCGGCTGACCAACCGCGGGTGATGCCATAGTAGTTGCGTGCGGTGTGGGCGCCATTGTCGGCTAGAGCCTGTATGAAGCCATCGAGTGGCTGCGCCATCTCAGTCAGGTTGGCTACGAAGGCAGGCCAGTAGTTCTCCTCGAGGTTGATGTTGATGGTGTAGTTGCCGCGCCAGGGTGCCTGCAGATGGGGGTTCCAGAGGCCCTGCAGGTTAGCAGGCACGCCGGGCGTGCGCGAGCAGCCTATGAGCAGATAGCGTCCGTACTGGAAATAGAGCGTCTCCAGATAGCGGTCGGCGGCAGCGTTGCCCTGGTTGTATTTCAGCAGGAGGCTGTCGGTGGGCATGTCGTCGGGCGAGAAGGCGTCTGATGACTGTCCGAGGCGCAGGGTCACGCGACTGAAGAACTGCCGGTGGTCAGCGACATGGCGACTGAGCACGTCGGCAAAGCTGACGTTGCGCGTGTGCCAGGCGCGGTCGGCAGCCTGTTCGATATAGGGAGCCCCCTGACTGACAGGGTGGGCGCGCGGCCCGTTGTAGCTCGTGGCATTGACGAAGTAGATGGTGGCCTCGTCGGCCTCACGCAGGTGCAGCATGGTGTCGGTAGCCTCTACGGTGCCGCCGCGATGGTCGATGCGCAAGATAGAGCAGAAGTGTATGGTCTCGCGGGCGTCGCCCGTGGCATGGCCGGTGAGGGTGAGCTGGGCGCCGCTGGCCTTCACACGGTGGCTCAGCAGCGACGTCAGGCTGACGTCGGCGCTCACCATGGCAGGCTGCGAGGCCGTCAGATGCACGGCGATGAGTGAGTCTGGATGCGAGGCGATGTATTCGCGCCGGAAGCTGACGCCACCTCTGTTATACGTGACGCGCGCAATGGCCGAGTCGAGGCTCAGCTCGCGCCGGTAGCTGGTGGCGGCAGTCTTGTCGAAGTCGCTGATGCACATAGTGGCCAGCGGCATGTAATAGCTGGAGTTATGACCTTGCACGTGAAGTTGCAGCGAGTCGGCCTGGCGGTAGTCCTCGGCGAAGAGCGCCTCTCGAATGCGCGGAATCCAGACGGCAGCCCCCTCGTCTTCGCTGCGGTCTATGGGCTTGCCGCTCCAGAGGGTGATGTCGTTCAGCTGCAGTGAGTCGGCTGCTGGGTCGCCGTAGATGAGCGCTCCCAGTCGGCCGTTGCCTATGGGCAGCGATTCCTCGAAATAGATGGCCGGCCGCTGATACCATAGCCGCATGGGCTGTTGTTGTGAGAAAACGGCAAGTGGCAGAAATATGGCAATGAGTGATAAAAGTCTGTTCATGGCTGCAAAGTTACGAATAAGTAATCGAAATTCCAAATTTATTTTATTTTTTTCAGAACGGGATTCACTTCGGGGAAGTCGGTTAAAAGTTGCGTAAAAATATAATAAATGTTTTCTAATCACGTTTATGGATATATAAAAACTATTTAGCAAAGATGAAGAAACTCATGATTCTGACGGCCTTGATGGCCCTGATGGCGCTTGGCGCAGCAGCCCAGAATGAGCCTGGGCGCTGGACGTTGACACCCCGCGTGGGTCTGAACCTGGCTCGACTGACTAACCCTGATATCTATATTTGGGGGGAGTCGTCTCTAGACGAGGAGATGGAGTATGAAAACCGCAGAGGATTGCTGGTGGGTGCCGAGGCCGAATACCAGCTGAACCGCATCGTCGCCCTCTCGGGCGGGCTGTTCTTTTCCGGTCAGGGCGCGCAACTGAAAGAAAACTCGGTATTCCGTGACTTGAAGGTAACGCTCAACTATGTAAACGTGCCGCTGACGGCGAAATTCTACTTTGCCTCCGGCCTGGCCTTCCGTACCGGACTGCAGCTGGGCTTCGCCGCCAAGCGTCATGTTGAGGATAAGGAATATGCAGACAGTGAGCAGTGGGAGAGCTATTCTGATGATGATACGTGGTATCGCACCTTCGACCTCAGCCTGCCTCTGGGTCTGCAGTTCAACGTCGGGAATATCCAGCTTGACGCAACCTACAACTTTGGACTGACGAATGCCACGAAACTCGACCAGGTAAAAATGCACAACCGCGTGTTGCAGCTGACGCTGGGCTACCGCTTCGAGTTGTAGACTATACTCCAATCGAAGGAAATTAGCGTGTTATAAGTAAGGGACAGAAATTACCATGATTTCTGTCCCTTATTCTTTCATTTCTCTGTCATCATTCGTTTCGATGACAGAGCAGATAATACTTTAATAGATATATACTTTGAACTGGGCGACGGAGCCAGGGGCACCTTGTTCGGCACGGGGCAGATACTCAAGGGCTGAGATGTTCTGGACGGCACCGAGGTCGATGACCAGCAGATGAGGAGTCGGTGTGCCCTTCTCCGTCTGCCAATAGGTGGACTCCTGCAGGTCGAAGACCTTATCGGCGGTGTGGTTGCCGTTGTCCTCCTCTGAGTCGGCATATTTGGCCGTCCAGGGCTCGCGGCTCAGTCGCTGGCCCTTGTCGTCTTGCAGGTAGAGCTCGGCAATGGCAGTGCGGTCGCCCTGTTTCTGGGTGGAAAGCACCTCGATGGCAAGGTAGCGACCCTTCTGCGGCGTCTCGAAGCGGAAGGTCTGCCAGCCGTTGCCGGCTTTTGCGACGGCAGTGCTGCCACCTGAGGTGAAGTCGACGGGAGTAGCCGAGTTGAGGTCGGGCTTGTCGCCGATGTTGTTGTGCTTGTTGGTCTTCTCGAGCTGCAGCTTGTTGAGCTCAGGTTCAGCCTGTCCCCATACCACAGCTTCTTTAGGACCTACAATATCAAGGACTATGACCTCGTTCTTGCCTTTCTTCAGCCAGCAGCCGGGCACGTAGAGCGTCTGCTGCGGGCCTATCGACCAGATGCGGCCCATGAGATGGCCATTCACCCATACCTGGCCTTTGCCCCACGTCTCGAAGTTGAGGAACGTGTCGCCCACCTTCTTCAGGTTGAAGAAGCCGCGGTAGTAGCCCCCGTCGCTGAAGATGGTCTCAAGGCGCTTCATGTCGTCGTGTGCCAGAGTCATCTCGCGGGTGATGGCCTCGTAGTCGTCGCTCATGGTGATAATGCTCCAGTTCTTCAGGTTCCATGTGGTCTCATGGCCGTCCGTTTCGGCCTGCAGCAGCACCTCGTCGGTGATGCCCTTGAAGTCCTTGATGGCGCGCCCGAAGTTGATGCGGCCCATGGCTTCCACCAGCAGGTTGAGTGCCTGTCCTTTCTTCACGGGCGGCAGTGTGATGCTCTTCTCGTTTTTCACGCGGTCTATCTTACCCACGTAATGCCCGTCGATATAGACAAGGGCGAAGTCGTGGCAGTCGTTGAGCGTGAGCACACTCTTCACGGGCACCTCAGGCAGTGTCGTCGTGTATTCTATCATACCCCAGCCGCAGTCCATGTCCTCCATGGTGAGCAGGTCGCGGCTCTCGCGCTTGGCAGTGGCATAGTGGCTGATATGCATCACTTTGTCAAGCTTGAAGCGCGGCACTGTGATGACGGGCATGGGAGCCTTTGGCACGGCAGGCAGCTTTTTGTCTGAATACTTCTGCATCATCTCGCGCAACTCGTAGTACTTAGGCGTAGTAAGGCCCTGCTCGTTGATGGGCGCATCGTAGTCATACGACGTGACATCGGGCGCGAAGCCGGGAGAGTTGGCGCCGGCCCAGTGGCCGAACGACGTGCCGCCGTGGGTCATATAGAGCGAGAAGGAGATGCCTTTTGAGAGCATCTCGTCGATGCCGGCCACCATGTCGCTGGCGGGGCGCGTCTCGTGGCGTGCTCCCCACTTGTCAAACCATCCGCTCCAGAACTCAGAGCACATCTTGGGGGCGTCAGGCCGCAGCTCGCTCAGGCGCCGGAACTGCTGGTCGATGTTGGCGCCCGTGCCGAAGTTCATCGTCCAGACGAGGTCGTCGAGCCCGTTCTTCTCGAAGTTGGAAGACCAGTCACACTGGAACAAAAGAATAGACTCTTGTCCTTGCGCTTTGGTGTGACCTCTCTCCTCCCCGGCCAGAGAGGGGTTGGGGCTGTATATTTCGCGCAGCATATCTCTGATTTCACTCACGTAGGGCTTGTCCTCGCCGTAGCTGCCGTATTCGTTCTCCACCTGCATCATGATGATGGGGCCGCCGTTTTGGATGGTCAGTGGAGCCAGTTGCTCACCCACCTTCTGTTCGAAGATTTTCACGCGCTCCATGAAGTAAGGGTCGCGTTCGCGCAGCCGTATATCCTTCTTCTTCAGCAGCCACCAGGGCAGGCCACCCATCTCCCACTCGGCGCATACGTAGGGACCGGGGCGCACGATGACATACATGCCGTTGCGCTGGGCGATGCGGCAGAACTCGGCCACGTCGTTTTGCCCGGTGAAGTCGAACACGCCCTCGCGCTGCTCGTGGATGTTCCAAAAGATATATATACACACTGTGTTCATGCCAAGCGCCTTGCACATCTTGATGCGATGTTCCCAGTAGGGGCGCGGTATGCGGGGATAATGAACCTCGGCCGCTTTCACCACGAAGGGCTGGCCGTTGAGCAGGAAGGTCTTGTCGCCGGTGGTGAACGTGCCGGGCTTGTTGGCTGCCGGCACGCAGAGCGGGGCGAACAGGAGGATGGCCGAGAGGGCCAGGGTTTTTAGGAGATGTCTCATTGGAGGTGGGATGATGGGATTAGGGAAATTGATGGTATTTCGTTTTCTTATTTTATTATTTTTTTGCCGTTCTTGAGGTAGACGCCTTTGGCGCCCTCGCTGGCAGGACGCCCTTGCAGGTCGTAGAGCGACGAGACAGGGGCAGCAGCCTGCATGCTGGGCGATGCGATGTCGGCCAGACCGTTGATGTCGACTACAAGCGTAGTGACCGAACGCGGACTGAGCTCCACGGCACTGAGGTCTACGGTGCCCTTCAGCCGCTGCAGGTCGTTGCTGCTGTCAGTCACGTACTGACAGGCGCCAGCCAGAGTGCCTTCGGCCGACGACAGGTCGATGCGGCGCATAGACCGGCTCATGTTGACAAACACACACACCAGCTGACGGCCGTCGGGCGACAGCCATGCCGAGCCGAGCAGGGCGTTCATCTCGTTGGCGCCGTCGATGGCGATACGTCTGTAGCCAGGTCGTATGAAGCGGCTGTACTGCCCCAGCACCCACAGGTTCTTGTCGGCCGTCAGCGTGCCACCCTGCTTGATGTCGCCATAGCTCTCGTCGCCAGTGTCGCCCTGGGCGTTGATGCGTATGAGGTAGAAGCGGTTCTTCTGGCTGTACTTCTCCTGCGCCATGGCCGTCCAGTAGCTCCAGGCCGAGGCGCCGGCAAAGGTGAGGTCGCAGTGGATGAGCTTGCCCATGTAGAGGGCGATGTCCATGCGCGTGGCAGCCTCGTAGCTGGCGGGGAAACCGGCCGAGGTAGAGGGGGCGGCGTCGAGCATCGACCACTCGGTCTGCATCACTTCAAGGTTGTATTTTGCGGCTGCGTCGGCCACGCTTTGGCGAATGTTCTGCAGGTCGGCATTGTTGGCAAAGGTCCAGTAGCTGTGGCCCGCCACCACCTTGCCCATAGAGGGCAGGTCGCCCACGTAGGTCGATGTGTTGTTCGGGTTGAAGAAAGCCTCAATCTGCTTTGAGGCTCGTCCGCTGCCGCTGTAGAGCAGGTCCCACGATGAGGCCTCAGGTATGAGAATCTTTGTGGTGAGATGGCGCTTGGCTATCGACTTGTCGAGCTCGCGTGCCAGGCGTGCAATGTTGGTGTTCTCCCAGGGCGAGCCCTCCTGGCCGTCTTTCCAGTCGAAGCGCGGCTCGTTGACGGGGTCTACGTAAGTGATGTTGTAGCCCTCGCCGGCGAAGTGCTCGGTAGTGGTGGCCAGAAACTCGGCGAAGTCGTCGTAGCAGTCGTCCTTCAGGTTGCACGATATGTTTTGCCCTCCGGCGTTGGCCTTGCCGTTCTTAGTATAATAGATAGGTGCCGAGTTTGAAAAGAGCAGGAAGTGGTCGACGCCGTAGTGCTTAGCCTGCTGCATGAACCACTGCTGTCCCTGCTGGCGGCTCCAGTCGTAGGTGCCGTCGGCATTGATGAAGCAGTCGGCGCGTCGTGTCTCGTCGTCGATGTTGCTGGCAGCGCCCTGCGTGCTGCTGCCCGCCCCGATGTTGACGCGCCAGCATGAGAGTCCGATGCCGAGGGGGTTGCCGTCGGTGTCGGTCTCTTGGCTGAAAAGCCATTGTGCGGCGTTTTTCTTCTGTGTGTCGCTGAAATAGCGACCTACGAAATCGGCCGTCCAGCAGTCGCTGGCTCCGAAGTCGCTGATGGTCTGGTACTGCACAGCCGGGTTGACGCTGACCTGAGCATTGGGCAGAGCCTCACCGGCTCCGAGTGTGATGTTGTCGAAGCAGTAGGTGGCCTCACCCCATCCGCTGCGCGGGTCGCTCCAGTTGCAGCTCAGAATGATGTAGATGCTGCGCAGCGTCTGTCCGTAGAACCTTTCGCCCAGGTCCACTGAGATGCGCTCCCATGTGGCATCGTTGCTGAGCGTGCCCTGGTAGAGTTGTCCGCTCTCCTCGTGGGTGTTGAAGCCTATGCGCATCTCCTTGGGCTGTATGCTGCGGTAGGCCAGCAGGGTGAGCACGCGGTTCTGGTCGGTGATGGTGACGGGCGTCAGCAGGTCGAGTATAAGGAAGTTCTTATACCAGTCGGCATCGGCCTTGTTGGTGGCTCCCACGCAATAATTGCTGGTGTTGAGTCCGCTCTTCGAAGGATTCTCCATGATGCGGGGTTTGACGGAGAAGAGCGTCCCCGTGTAGTCCTTGTTGATTTTCAGCTGCCCGGCCGTCTGGTCCTCAAAGTCGGCGAGCACGGTCTGCGCTGCGCTAAACGAAACGTGGAAGAGAATGATGGAAAGAAAGATAAGTGCTCGCTTCATACAGGGTTTTGTTTTGTTGTTGGAAAGGATGAAGTTGGAAAAAAAGGAGCCAAGGGCCACACATGGTGGCATGCCCTCAGCTCCTTTACATACCATAATTAATTATTTGTATTCAGGGTTCTGCTCGATGCTGCCATTCGACATGGTGATCTCCGAGTTGGGGATGGGGAACAGCAGGTCGCGCTTCTCGTCGAAGAAGTAGCCCTTGTTCTGGGCTTCGTTCTGGTTGCCCAGCTCATACTCGTCGGTGCTCTCCTGAGTGTTGTAGATTACAAACGAGCCGTTGGGACCCATGACGTTGCAGATGGCGGGCTTGCCGTTGTCGTCCTTCCAGCGACGGAGGTCGAACAAGCGGTTGCCTTCGAGGGCCAGCTCCAGACGGCGCTCCAGGCGGATGGCGTCGCGCAGCTGCTTGCCTGTAGACGTCACGGGGTCGAGGTTGACACGGTCGCGCACCTGGTTGAGGGCTTTCTGTGCCTCATCGTCGTTGCCGAGGGCATTCTCCACCTCTGCCTTCATGAGCAGCACGTCGGCATAGCGCAGCACACGGTAGTTGAGGGGAATGTGGGCTGCGTCGTAGGGCGACGGACGGCGGTCGACGGGGATGTAGAGCTTCATGTTGCAGCGTGCACTCTTGTGCTTCGAGGGCGAGATGACATAGGGGTTGTCCTCATTCCATGTGGGGTCGCCGGGCACGTCGGTCTGTCCGTGCTTCAGAATGGTGTACTTCAGGCGGATGTCGTCGCCGGCATCCACGAAGGCCTTCTCCAGGTTGCTGGTGGGCAGGCCCCACGACCAGCCGCTGTCGTCGCGCGAACCGACGACCACCGAGAAACGCTCACCCACGCCGTAGCGGGTGTCGTCGTTGGTCTGAAACTCGAAGAGACCCTCCTTGCTGTTGTTGTAGTCCATGCTCCACACCTTCGAGAAGTCGTCGAGCAGCTCGTATTCGCCGCTGCCGATGACCTCGTCAAGCTGTTTTTTAGCATCGCTGTACTTCTCCTGATAGAGGTAGACCTTGCCGAGCAGGCCCTGGGCGGCACCCTTGGTGGCGCGGCCCATGTCGGCTGCGGCATACTGCGAGCGCAGGGGCAGCACCTTGATGGCGTCGAGCAGGTCTTTCTCGATGAAGGCATAGGTAGCTTCAGCCGATTCGCGCTTCACGCCCTGCAGCTCGCTGGGCATGAGCAGACCCTCGATGATGGGCATGCCGCCGAAGTTGCGCACCAGGTCGAAATACATGAAGGCGCGCAGGAACTTGGCCTCGCCGATGAGACGCTGCTTGTAGGCTTCATCGCTGAAGGTCAGGGCGGGAATCTTGCTGATGGCAATGTTGCACTGCAGGATGCCCTTCCAGCGATACTGGTAGAAATTCTGCACGGCATTGCCGCCTTCCACGGTATTGCCCGTGTAGTGGCTCAGCGGCAGGTAGTCGCCAGGCTCCTGGGTGGTGTTGCCCATCCATTCGTCGTCGGTGCACATGTCAACGAGTCCGTAGTGCTTGAATATCTGCCACCAGTCATCGCAGGCCAGATAGGCATAGCAGCCTATGACCTGGTTGGCACATTCTTCCTCCGTGGCGAAATAGTTTTCCATGTCCTGCTGGCCCAGGATAGGCTCGTCGAGAAATTCAGAGCAGCTGGTCAGCGTGAATCCTGCGGCCAATGTAAGGCCAAATAATATCTTTTTCATATCTGTTCTCTTTATATGTCTAATCATAATTACTAATTGCTCATTACTAATTACTCATTATCAGAAGTTGAGGTTCACGCCCAGCAGGAACGTGCGTGGGTTAGGATAGCCAAACCAGTCGATGCCGGCCTCGGTGACGCCGTTGGAGCCGTTCATGGCAGCCGTCTCAGGATCCATGCCCGAGTAGCTGGTGATGGTGAAGAGGTTCTGGCACGACAGTGAGATGCGGGCCTGCACCTTGTCACCCAGCACTTGCTTCGGCAGGGTGTAGCCCACCTGCAGCAGCTTCAGGCGGAAGTAGCTGCCGTCCTCCACGAAGAAGGTAGAGGGCTTGTTGTGGTTGCCGTTGGCATCGTTCACCGAGAGACGGGGCACGTCGGTGTCGGTGTTGTCCGTGCGCCATGCCTTGTCGTAGGTGCCCTTGATGACGTTCACGCCGTCGGTGCCGAAATAGCGGTCCTTGTTGAGGTTGTAGATGTCGTTGCCGAAGGTGCCGTAGAACTGGGCCAGGAAGTCGAAGTTCTTGTAGGCGGCATTCAGGTTCAGACCCACCATCAGGTCGGGGAACGGGTTGCCGATGTACGACTTGTCTTGTTCGTTGATTTTGCCGTCGTGGTTGATGTCGCGGTAGCGGAAGTCGCCGGGCTGTGCGTTAGGCTGCATGGCCGTGCCGTGCTCGTCGGTGTAAGAGCGCACCTCAGTCTCGTTCTGGAAGATACCGTCGACGGTGTAGCCGTAGAACTGCGAGATGAGCTTGCCCTCCTCGTTGCGGATGATGTAGTCGCCGTTGTGCGAGCCGGTGTAGATGAAGTCACCATTGAGCGTGATGGCTTTGTTGCGCACGCTCGACAAGTTGAGGCCTACGCCATAGCTGAAGTCGGTGGTGCGGTCCTGCCAGTTCAGACCCAGTTCCCAACCGGTGGCGCGCATCTCGCCCACGTTCTCCCACATCTGTGCGTTCCACATGGGATAGCCCGTCAGCAGCAGGTTGTCTTTCTTCATGAGCATGTCGTGGCTGGTCTTGTGGAACCAGTCGGCGGTGAGGCGCAGACGGCTGTCGAGGAAGGCAGCGTCGATACCGATGTTGTAGTCTTCCACGGTCTCCCACTTCAGCTTCTGGTTGCCGATGCCGCTCACCTGCGAGCCCACCACAATCTGGTCGCCGAAGACGTAGCGCATGGTGCCGATGGAGCTCAGGTAGGCCGAGTTGTCGATGTTCTGGTTGCCCACCTTACCCCAGCCGAGGCGCAGCTTAAGGTCGTTGAAGATGTTCTGGTTCTTCATGAACTCTTCGCCCGAGATGCGCCATGCAGCCGAGACGGCGGGGAACGTGGCGTATTTGTTGCCCTCGGCAAACTTGCTCGAGCCGTCGACGCGCACCGATGCCGTCAGGTAGTATTTCTCGGCATAGTTGTACATCACGCGACCCAGATACGAGATGAGAGCGGTGTAGGAGTTGTAGCCGTTGGCGTAGTCGTCGGCCGTGCCGGCGCTGACGTAGCGCAGCGTCTCAACGTTCGATGGGATGTCGTAGCGGTAGCCCTGCAGGTAGTAGTCCTGGAAGCGCTCCATGGTGTAGCCGGCCATCAGGTTGAGGTTGTGCGCCTTGTTGAACTGCTTCATGTAGGTCAGCGTGTTGGTCCAGTTCCAGTCTACCCAGTTCTCCATGGTGCGCTTGGCCTGGTTGCGGTCGGCCTTCTCCAGATTGTCAATGAAGAAGGTGGGGGTGAACTCGTCGCTCAGGCGGAAACGGGCGTTCAGGCCAAACTGCGAGCGGAAGGTGAGTCCGTCGATGGGTGTGACGGCAATGAACGGCGTGGCCAGCATGCCATACTCGTCGGCACCGGCATCCAGGCGCCGCATCGAGGCCACGGGGTTCCACTCCTGGTTGTTGTTTGAGCGGGCATAGCGGCTATACTCGTTGCTGGTCCACTGGTCTTCGGGCAGCATCACGTTGGTGGTGGGGTCCATGCCCATGATGGCGCCCATCAGCGAGGGGGTGTTGTCCCAGCTCTCGAAGCGGGGCGTGAGGTCGATACCGGCCTTCACAATCTTGTTGAAGTTGTACTCCATCGAGAAGCGGGCCGTCAGCTTCTGCCAGAAGCCCGTCTTGTATTGTGAGTTCTGGCGGTAGTAGCCTATGTTGCTTGAGTAGATGAGTTTGTCATTGCCGCCGGAGAAGCCGATGTTGTAGTTCTGCTGCAGGGCGACGGAGTTGATGCACTCATCCCACCAGTCGGTGTTGCCGCCGCCTTTGAAGGGCGACACCTGTGCGTCGTTGGTGTAGCGTGCGTTGTACACTTTCTCATACTCCGCAGCATCGGCAATGTCGGGCTTCGAGAGCGTCTGCAGGCCGATGGTGGCCGATGCGGTGAACTTGGTGGCGCCCTGCGACCCCTTCTTCGTGGTGACGAGGATGACGCCGTTAGAGCCGCGCGTACCGTAGATGGCAGCAGCCGAAGCATCCTTCAGCACCTGCATCGACTCGATGTCGTTCTGGTTGAGAAAGTTGATGTTGGTGCCCACGGGCATGCCGTCGACCACATAGAGAGGATCCGAGCCGTTGACGGTTGACACACCGCGTATGATGACGCGGGGCGAGGCACCAGGGCTGCCGGCACCCGTCACCTGCACACCGTTCACCTGACCCTGCAGGGCGTTCATCACGTTGCCGGTAGAGAGTTTCTCCAGCTTGTCGCCCTTGATGGCCGAGATAGAGCTGGTCAGGTCGCCTTTCTTGGCCACGCCGTAGCCAATGACCACCACCTCGTCGAGGTCGTTGGCCTCGTCCTGCATCGTCAAGTTGATCACCTGGCGCCCGTTGACGGCCTCTTCCACCGTCTTGTAACCTATGGCCGAGAATACGAGCGTGGCGTTGCGGTCGGTCTGTATGGTGTAGTTGCCGTTGAAGTCGGTCACCGTGCCCGATGCCGTTCCCTTCACTTTGACTGTCACGCCGATGGCCGGTTCCTGGTCAAACGACGAAATCACTTGTCCCTTCACCACGATGTTCTGTGCCTGCGAGGCCAGAGCGACGATGGCTACAAGGAGCGTCAATATATATCTTTTCATAATCGTTTTGTCTGATTCTTGATGCTACATGTGTTTACTTCACGGGTATGATTCTTGAGCGCAGCAGGTGGTAGTCGAACTCGAAGCGATAGCGTCCCGTGGCGGGGATGTCCATCTTCTTCATGTTGTCGCCGCCGTTGAGCACGTTCTTCTCGTTGTTATCGCTGCCGTCGAAGCGCCAGAAAGGCTCGGGCCACCAGCCCCACCAGTGGGTCTGCGAGATGGTGAACTGAATCTGAGGTCCGCCCTGCTCAAGGTCCATATAGCCGTAGAGCAGGTAGGGGTTCGTCTCGTCCTGCGTCAGGATGTAGGCGCCGTCGTTCTGGTTGGTCTTCCATCCGGGGATGCCGGGAATGCCCTCGCCGGCCAGGCATATCTGCTCGGGCTGCTCGCCGCTGCCATCGCCGAAGTCGCGGAAGGTGGTGCCGTTGAGCGTCATCTTCTGCGTGGTGGGCACGTAGGTCTTCACGCTGTATGCGCCGGTCACGATGTTCAGCTTGATTTCATAGTAGGCCACCTGCGTGAGCTCAATGCCCTGCGTCTCGGCGCTGTTGGCCAGCAGCGAGTTGTCGTCGGGGTCCAGACCGAAGCAGATAGGCTCGAAGTCGGTCATCTGCGGGATGAAGCGCACGCGGGTGCCGGCCTTCTGGTTGTAGTAGTGGGCGGTGTACTCATATGGGCCGGTGTGGTCGATGAGCATGGGCACGCCGTAGACGTCGCTCGACAGGTCGCGGGCATCCTCCACGTCGGCCAGGTACATCTTCTCGAAGTCAGGCATCTCGTCGACGGTGATGGTGCTGGTCGTCGAGGCGCTGTTGCCCATCTTGTCAAACACGGTGATGGTCATGTCGTATGACATCTTTTCGGCAGGCAGGTCGTAGACCTTCTTCACCTGCAGCTCTTGGACGCCGTTGGCCTCGATGCGGTCATTGATGGAGAGCGCTTCACAGACCACGAGCATATAGTCGAGGCTCTTGTTGTCGGCCACGGTCATGTTGAGCTTCAGCTTGGGGTTCTGCACCAGCACCGTGAGTTCTTTCGACGGGGCTATGGTGAAGGTGGGGTTGGTGAAGTCGCCGTCGGCCGACACGGTCAGGTTGGCTGTCGTGGTGTTGCCCAGCACGTCGGTGACGGTCACCACGACGGGGAACGAACTGCTGTCGTCCCACGTCTTCTCGGCCCGGTAGTTGTAGCTCAGCTCATAGTCCTTGTAGAGCGAGTCGGGATAGAGGAAGAGCAGGTCGATGGTTTTATCGAGGTACATACCCTCACTCTTCAGGTTGATTGACTTGATGCCGTCGGCATCCGTTACGACTCCTTTGATGGTAAACTGGCGTCCGGGCTCCGTCTGGATGTAATCAGTCTCGAGCATGATGACCGGATTTTTGCCATCCACCACGGGATAGTTGTCGTCATCATCGCTACAGGCCGTCAGACCCAGCGTCAGCATGGGTACCATAGCAGCCATCAGCCAACTTCTTTTCAGAAGATTTTGGATGTGATACATAAGGTTTAAATTTGTGTTATAGTTAATAAAAAATCTTGGCGTCTTGTTTATAAATATATATTTATGTACAATTAGAACTGCAAAATTAGTGCTTTTTTTATGATTAGCCAAAATAATTGGCATTTATTTGCAGATTTTAAATTCTTGGCGTAGTTGTTTTCTCCTCTGTTCTGTTCTGTTTTGCAACAGCTGCTTCCATGCGAGGCATCATTCGTAGATGCTGGTGGCGCTGGTTTTCTCCTGTTTTTCTTCGCTCAGGATGAGGCTGCGCAGGTCGTCTTCGGTGAGCTGGCCGCGTGGTTGGAAGTCGTCGCTCAGCATGTAGCGCTCCAGGCTGTAGAGCAGCTGGCGGGCCTCTGGCAGCTGACTCCCGATGAGGTCGATGGCCGACATCAGCAGGCGGCCTTTGCCCACGCGGGCCTCGACAACCTGAGCCAGCCGGCGGTTGCGCACGAAGTTGTCGACGCTCTCCACGATAGGTGTGGGACTGAGTGCGAGCGAGTCGAGCACCATGACGCGCGACCGCTTTATCAGCCGCCACCACTGCCAGTCGCTGTGCATGTCGGTGGGAAAGCAGCTGAGCGAGGGGTGGTCTTTGTGGATGAGCAGCCCCATCGTGCCTGCCTGCTTGGGGAAGTGCACCGGGCTCCAGAACACGGGCAGAAACTTGCCCTCCAGGCCGTTGACACGCTCCATGGGTGGCGACAGCAGCACGCGCTTGCCGCGCTTCAGGGCGCGCAGCGCCTCGTCGAGCCGCTGTGTGATGACAATATTTTTTGTATCTGCCTGTGGCGCCTCTGGAAATACCCATAGCGACCAGCGGTTGCGGTAGGGCGTGGAGTCTATGCTGACGATGAAATCGAGCTTTTTGGCTTCTCTGATAGTGTTTAGCGGCGCTTCTACATGCAGCAGGCCGTCATTCCTTCCTGTGGGTATCTGGACCGACTCTATGCTGCCAAATGCTACATTTTCGCCCATTTCATCGACAATCTGCCATGTTATCAGTTTGTCGTTCAGTGGCTTGCCCAGAAAGTTGGCAATGTCGATGTCGGCTGTAAATATTTCGTCGCTCTGCCACACGGCCTTGTCGAAGCGCGCCAAAGGTACCACCGGTCCGCAGAACTCGCGGAAGCGGCTGGCCTCCATGATGCCCTTCGAGTCCCAGAAAGCATCGAGCAGTCCCACCAGCGCCGTGCCCTGACCGGGGAAGTCTTGCAGTCCGAGCAGCTGTATGCCGCTCTGCTGCGGTGTCTTCAAGGCACGCTCTATCTCCTCTTTATAGAGCAGGGCGGCCAGACGGCCCGAGGCCTTGGTGTAGAGGTCGGCCTTGGACAGCAGCCCCTTCTGCAGCAGATCCTGACGGATAGCCTTGAAGTTGAGTGGGTCGAGGGTGCCGGTGTACTTCTCCGCCTCGCGCAGGTTGGGGTAGACGGCATACTGCCCGATCTCGTGGGCGACGAGCGGCACCTTGACGTCGCGGGCCGCCTCGCGGTAGTCGCTGCGGAACTCTGGCTCATGCTCATCGAACACACCCTGTCCGCGCACCCATCCATGGTCGGTCCACTGCGTGATGAACACCTCATCCTGTGGCTCCGGATGCTGGCCGTGGCCTTTCTCGAAGGTGAACGACGTGGTGGTGTAGAGATGGCGCGGGTCAGCAGCCTGCATGTGGGCTGTCAGCTGGTTGAGAAAATTGAAGTCGGGCTGCAGCTCGTTGCCGCAGCTGACGATGCAGAGCGATGGGTGGTTGCCGTAGCACGTGAGCAGCCGGTCGGCCTCGGCGTAGAGGAAACGGCTCGTAGCCGTGTCTTTGTTGACAGTGAGCGACCACACGGGCAGCTCCACTTGTAGCATCAGCCCCAGGCGGTCGGCTACGCGGAAGGCGGCCTCGGGCGGGCACCACGAATGGAAGCGCAGGTGGTTGAGGCCCCATTCGCGGGCCGTCAGCATGGTCTTCAGCCATCCCTGTTCGTCCATGGCGGGGGCACCCGTCAGCGGAAATACACAGCACTCCAGTGCGCCACGCAGAAAAACCGGCTCGCCGTTCATGAGCAGACGGTTGCCGTCGGCTGCTATCTGGCGCATGCCGAACTCTACCTCCTTTGCGTCGGTGCCTATGTCGACGCGCAGCCGGTAGAGCTTGGGCGACTGCTCGCTCCAGAGCTGGACGTCGCTCATGGGCAGCCGCACGCTTATCTGTTGGCTCTTGATGTCGGTTTCAGCGGCGGCGGTCTGGTCGATGCTCAGTCTGGCACGCCCGCGGCCGGGCTTGTTCAGACTGACTACTACGTCTACGGCCGACTCCCTGGGGTCAGGATAAACTTCTACCTTATTTATATAAATGTCGGGCAGGGCGCGCAGGGTCATCTCGCCCAGCACGCCGTTCCATTTCGTCTGTGTGTCGTCGGTGTAGGCATGAGCCAGCTGGTCCACCGAGATGTCATACTGCTGGCGGTTGTCGATGCAGAGCTTCAGCGTGTGCCATCCTGCGCTCAGTCCGTCGGCCAGCATGAAGACGTGGGGGGCCACCAGGCTCTCCTGCTGCAGTCTGGTGTCGGTGCCGTCTATGTAGAGACGGCTCCTCCAGAGCACGCGTTCCAGCCTGAGTTCCAGTGGCCGCCCGGCCATGTCGGGCGTGATGTTCACGCGCCGCTCATACCAGGCTGGTCCGATGTGACTTACGCGGCGCGTCAGTCTCGACAGCTGTGGCTTTGTGAGTGCGGGCTGCAGGGTGTTGGGTGTGCCCAGTCCGGCCATGTCGAGGGTTGAGGGCAGGCTGATGGTGTGAGCAAAGGCTGTCCCGGCACTGTCGAGTGCCACCTTCCACTCGCCTTGCAGACTGATGGTCTGCTGGGCCATGAGGTGTGCTGCTGCCCATGTGGCAGCCAGTAGCAGGAGAAAATGTTTTTTCATATTGCAGGTCAGTGAATAAATCTGCCTGCAAAGATAGTGCTTTTCTCTGATTCCAGTTATGGATTTTCCTGAAATGTTCATGGAGAATATTTCACTCCGAGTCGGTCTTGTGGCCGGATATGCCGCCTGCAGGTCTCTGCTGGCGACAGAAAAATGGTGAAACGGGCGAAAAGATGGTTCTTTTTTGCACTTTTTTACATGTAATGTGCAATCAATTGGAAAGTTTTTTGTAACTTTGCGGCATTAAAATCAATCCTATGAAAACGATAAACACTTTTGATGAATTAGTAGCCCATCTGGGCAGCCGCACCGACAAGCGCCGTGTGGCAGTAGTTTGTCCTAACGATGAGTCGACGCAGTATGCCGTATGCCGTGCTATCGACGAGGGTTTTGTGAATGCAATTCTGGTGGGATGCACCGAGGAAGCCAAGGCCGTCTTTGCCAAGTATGACGCCACGCGCGTGGAGTATGTAGAGGCCGCCGACGCCGACGATGCCGCCCGCAAGGCCGTCGCACTGGTGCGCGAGGGTAAGGCCGATGTGCTGCAGAAGGGCCTGCTCAATACCGACAACCTGCTGCATGCCGTGCTCAACAAAGAGACGGGCATCCTGCCCAAGGGTCGTGTGCTGACCCACCTCACCTGTGCCCAGATTCCTGGCCAGGATAAGTTCCTTTTCTTCACCGACCCTGCCGTCATTCCTCATCCCACGGCCGAGCAGCGCGTGGAGCAGCTGAAGTATGTGGTGGAGACCTGCCATGCCATGGGCATAGAAGAGCCCCGTATCGGTCTGATTAACTGCACCGAGAAGGTCAACGAGAAGTATTTCCCCCACACCGTAGAATATCGCGAGCTCATAGCCCGCGTGGAGAAGGGCGAGTTCGGCCGCTGCATCGTCGACGGACCACTCGACCTGAAGACCTGCCTCTCGGCTGAGGCACTGCATAAGAAGGGCATCAACTCGCCGCTGGAAGGCAAGGCTGATGCCGTCATCTTCCCCGACATACAGGCCGGCAACGTGTTCTATAAGACTATCACGCTCTTCTGCGGCGCATCGTGTGCCGGCATACTGCGCGGCCCCATGTGCCCCGTGGTGCTGCCCTCGCGCGGCGACTCGAAGGCCTCGAAGTTCTACTCTCTGGCACTGGCCAGCATCTAAGCCATCAGGAAATAACGTAATCTTTAAAAAAATACTTCAGAAACATCTATGAAAATTTTAGTCATCAATCCGGGTTCTACTTCAACGAAGATTGCCGTCTATGAGGATGAGAAGGAAGTGCTGCGCACTAACATCAAGCACCCCGCTGAGGAGATTGCCAAGTACAACGAAATCATTGACCAGAAGGATTTCCGCACTCAGGTGATTCTCAGCACACTGAAGGACAACAACATTGAAGCCCGCTTCGATGCCGTCATCGGTCGCGGCGGCCTGCTGAAGCCCATGGCCGGCGGTGTCTATGAGGTAAACCAGCAGATGATCGACGATGCCACCCATGCCGAGCATAAGCATGCCAGCAACTTGGGATGTATCGTGGCTGCCCAGATTGCCAAGAACCAGGAGGGCTGCCGTGCCTACATTGCCGACCCCGTGGTGGTCGACGAGCTGAGCGACGTGGCCCGCGTGAGCGGTCTGCCCCAGATGCCCCGCGTCTCTATCTGGCACGCCCTCAACCAGAAGGCTATCTGCCGTCGCTACGCCAAGGAGCAGGGCAAGGCCTACGAAGACCTGCGCCTCATCTGTGTGCACCTGGGCGGTGGCGTCTCAGTGGCTGCCCACGACCACGGACTGACCGTCGACGTTAACAACGCCCTCGACGGCGAAGGCCCCTTCTCGCCTGAGCGTGCCGGCACACTGCCTGCTGCCGACCTCATCAGAGCTTGCTTCAGCGGTGAGTATACCGAGGCACAGTTGCTGAAGATGATGGCAGGTAAGGGCGGTTTTGCTGCTCACCTGGGCACCAACGACGCCCTCGACGTGGAGATTCGTGCCCTGAAGAAGGGCGACGAGAAGGCCCGTCTGGTGTTCGATGCTATGATCTATCAGATTGCCAAGAACATCGGCGCACAGGCTGCCGTGCTCTGCGGACAGGTTGATGCCATCCTCGTCACCGGCGGTATGGCCCACTCGCCCTATATCTGCGATGAGCTGCGCCGTCGCTGTGGCTTCATTGCTCCCATCTGCGTCTATCCCGGCGAAGACGAGCTCGAGGCTCTGGCCACCAATGCCTATGACGTGCTCAGTGGCAAGCGCGAGGCTAAGCAATACTGCTGATACCTTTGGTTTAACAATACCTCTATCACCCCTGGCGGTTCCCTCAACGGAGGTGGGCTGCCAGGGATTTTTTTATGATGATGCAAAGTTTACTCAGAAACCTCCTTTCAGCCGTTCTGTTTGCCTGTGCAACCGTGACAGCCGTGGCTGTTCTTCATGGCTGCAGCCGTACGGAGTCTTATCCGCAGGCGCTCGTTGAGGCCGACAGCGCATGCGTCGCAGGTTATTACGGGCGGGCCGACAGCCTGCTGGCAGGCAGTGAAGCCCAGACAGCCGACTTGGCGGAGCCTGTGCGGATGTACAGACAGTTGGTGGTGCTGACAAGGAAATATGTCGGTGGGGGCCTCTCTGTGGATGACTTCTCGATGGCCGACAGCCTCTGCCGCTATTACCACGAAGCCGGACCAGCACAGAAAGAGGCGAGGGCCTTGCTGCTTCTGGGCAGCACCTATGCTTTGGTTGACGACAACCCGTCGGCCCTCAGCTGTTGTCTGAAGGCCGAAAGTCTCGCCCGGCGCCATGCAGACCTGCTCACCGAGTCGTGGGCTTGTCAGGACATAGGTGACATCTACTTCAACCAGCGCATGCTCCTTGAGTGCAAGAGCTATTTCAGACGATATGCAGATATATCAAGTCAGTTTGGCAATACAATGAAAATGGCTTATGCACTGAGCAGGATGGCATTAGTTTACACGATTGAAGACAATATAGACAGTATCATTTATTGTTATCAGCGCTCCAATGCTTTGGCTTCAGAATGGCCACAAGGTAAAGAGGTGGTGTGCACAAACAACTTCAACCTGTGTGATATTTATATACAGACGGAGCAGTACGACAAGGCTAAAGAAATCATGCCCCGTGACTCGATGAATGAAGTGAACTGGGCTTATTGGCATCTGGGGAATAATCATGTGGATTCGGCAATTTTTTATTTCAATAAGCTATTAGAGTCGAGACCAATACACTCGAAAGCAGAATTTCTTCGGATCCTGATTAAACTGGAGAAGGACAAAGGCAATAAAGACCGTGTCAATGACTATTATGCACAGCTATTGGACGCGGAAGATTCATTGAAGGAAATATCACAGGTAGAAGAAACACGACGAACAGAGGCGCAATACCGATACACGCTCCTTGTCGCCGAACGTGATGAGCAGGCAGGGGCAAAGAAAAAACTGTCGTGGTTATTGACTGCCTTGTTTGCTGCTTGCGTCATCATCGGCTTCTTCATCTTACATGCCGTAAGACATTTCCGCAAACGAAAGGAAATGGAGTTAGTTCGTGAGAGACTATTGCGTCAGGAAGAGGAAAACAAGAACCGACGTGGCACTGAACAGCTCGAACAGAATCGCAGGCAGATAGAACAGCTGCAACTGTCGTTGGATGATGCGCTTCAGAAAAATGACAGCCTGATGGCAAAACAGTTGTCGGACGAGAAAGAGTTGCTGACGCTGAAAAATATGCAGATTGAGACTCAGCAACAGCAGGAGAAACTGAAGATGGAGCAGCTCAGTAATGAGTGCTATTATCAGAAACTGTTCCTCGCTGATGGCATGAAGCAGGATAGATTGACTGAGGAAGAATGGGTGAAACTGGCGCATAGTATCGATGACATATATGATCACTTTACGAGTCGACTGACATCGGTGGCCAAACTGTCCCCCCGTGACCTAAAAATTTGTTATCTTGTAAAGTTGAATGTGCCGCTAGTTAATATGGCATCGCTCCTATGTGTTTCGAAGTCTGCTGTCACCTTAGCGCGTCTGAGAATGTGGAAGAAGATTACAGGAGAGAATGGCACCGCTTCGCAGCTTGACGAGTTTATAAAGAGCTTCTAAGTTTTTTTACTATAAGGGTTTACAAGTAGTTTACATAGACCCAATGTAAACTACTTGTAAACCCTTTTTCTTGCTGTCTTCCCGCAAATTCCCGACCTTTGCAGGGGAAAACTGATTCAATAATTATAAAAAGTATTGTAAAATGAAAAAAAGATTTTTTATTATGGCAGCAATTTTATCTGCCCAGTTAGCTCAAGGGAAAGACTATCATGTTGTAGTGAAGAATGAGACAACTGTTCCTAAGGGACATACCGAAGTGTATGATCATGAGGAGGAAGGTTCTGACACGATCAGCGTGACTCCTGGTGATGGTGTTACCACTATAACCGTCACTCTGACAGATTTGGATGGGAACGTAATTGGCCATGAAGTGCTGTTTGGTGATGGGGACTGTGTTGAATTCTCTACGCCGGATGGTGCGGATTGCTTATTCCTTGAAGTGCGTGATAATCGTGGATATGTGTATCGTGATATCAAATAATTATTGTTTAACCTATTTCTAAAAAACTATTTTTCTAAAAAAACTATGAAAAAAATTTTTATTTGTACTTTTGCTCTACTATTGAGCATTGTGGTGTTCTCTTCGTGCGAGTCAGAAAATGAAACGGACATGACCGTGGATGATGAATTGTCTGAACTTCAAGCTTCGTTGGAAAAACTTAATAGCGAAATTGCCGCGTCGCTGGATGTTATACCTACGCGTGGCCCAAATGATAAAGATATAGATAAGCAGAAAAAAGAAAAAGACACCGTGACGGTTGTGCTTACTGATGCAATGGGAGCACTTGAAGGAGCTGCAGCAGGCAGTCAGATTTTAGGCTCAGCTGGCACCTTCACGATTCCCGTAATTGGAACTGTTACTGGTGCAACACTTGGTGGCATCTTAGGAGGAATATTTGTAGGTGCGGCATCTTCTTGGGTTGCATGGCATTCACAGGACAACCCGGCAATTCAAGGCAGAATGAATTTACCAATGCATGAGATTGATAATGTGCTTACTTTTGAAAATATGACTATCTGCTTTGGAAGAATATTGGATTTGCATCATTTCTGTGATACTACTGCCATCGGTCCCACGGAAGTTCAGGATATTGTGAATATTGCTGGTATTCATAACCGGATGCTTGATGAAATGGGTAATTCCCAATTCACAGGCTGTTATACATCTATAGAACCGGATACTGCTCTATATAATACAGTTAAGCCGCTGAAGGCTCACTATGAAGGTTTAAAGTCTACTCCTTTTCCCTATGACATTCATTCGGCTGTATGTAAAATTTTTGAATATTTCTATAATTCTTTCTCAACGTGCGTCAAATCAAAAAAAGAGGCGAAAGTGATAGTGGAAAGATATCTTGAGTATGTTAATACATGCAACGAAGTCACGGAAACAGAGCGGGTAAACTTGCTTTTTGCCATTGCAACAGCTTGGCATAGTTATAACTATTGGACGAAATTTTAACTAAATAATCAAAGGATTATGAAAAAAAACAATTGTGAGAAATGGCTGAAAATCAGCTCGGGTGCAAGAAATGTGATGAAGCATGTGATGCTCGGTGTCTATGCTGCTATGGGCATTATCTATTGTCCCTATAAGATAATGATGGCAGTCGTGGCGGCGCTCTTCCTCCTCAGTGTCCTTCTCGACATTGTTATGAAGAAGCGCTGCAAAGAAATGGGAAGGAAATGAAAAAACACCTACCCATGGCAAGCAGAACAAGACTGATGCTGCATCTGGCTCTGGTGCCCGTTGCTACGGCGGGCATCACAGCCTTGGCAGCCTGTACAGGTCGCGTGTTTACAGGCCTGTGGCCCGATATGTCGCAGCTGCTGATATTCTTTGCGGTGCTGTGGGCGTGTTATGCCGGACTTGTTGTCTACGATTATCTGAAAGGCGAGTGTATGCTCTGACTGCGTTTCTGCTGCTGACCGCTGGCACGGTGGGAGCGCAGGAGGATGGTAGCTGCTGGTCGGTGAGACCGATGGCAGGAATGACGGTTGCCACACTGGCGGGTGACGATGTGGACAAAGTGAGCAGTCGTGTAGGATGGGCCGGCGGCGTGGAAGCCGAATGTAGACTGTCGGGGCGG
>JAGBJJ010000059.1 GCA_017934525.1 Prevotella sp. | reverse complement strand
GGCTATCAGGTGACGTGGACCTTCGGCCACTTGTGCGAGCTGAAGATGCCCGAAGACTACACACCCGCATGGCGTGCATGGGCCCTGTCGTCGCTGCCCATGATTCCGCCGAAGTTCGGCATAAGGCTGAAAGAAGACGCGGGCGTGAAGAAGCAGTTTGCCGTCATCGAGCAGCTCTTCCATGCCGCCGACGCCATCATCAACTGCGGCGATGCCGGCCAGGAGGGCGAGCTCATACAGCGGTGGGTGATGCAGAAGGCGCAGGTGAGCTGTCCTGTGAAGCGGCTGTGGATCTCGTCGATGACCGACGAGGCCATCCGCGAGGGCTTCGCCCAGCTGAAGGATCAGGGCGAATATCAGTCGCTCTATCTGGCGGGGCTCAGCCGTGCCATCGGCGACTGGCTGCTTGGCATCAATGCCACGCGCCTCTACACCATCAAATACGGCCAGAACCGCCAGGTGCTCTCTATCGGGCGCGTGCAGACACCCACGCTGGCCCTTATCGTCAACCGCCAGAAAGAGATTGACAACTTCAAGCCTGAGCCCTACTGGGTGCTGGCCACCGTCTATCGCGACACTACGTTTACGGCCGTCGTCAAGGAAGATGATGATGAGGCTGACGACAAAGAAGGTGGCAAGAAGAGGCGCGGCTTCGCGTCGAAGGAAGAGGGAGAGCAGGCTTTCCAGCTCATTGAGGGCAAGCCGTTTGTGGTGACGAAGGTGCAGAAGAAGAATGGCAAGGAGCTGCCGCCGTCGCTCTACGACCTGACCTCGCTTCAGGTCGACTGCAACAAGAAGTTCGGCTTCTCAGCCGAGATGACGCTGAACATCATACAGCAGCTCTACGAGATGAAGCTGACCACATACCCCCGTGTAGATACCACCTTCCTCTCTGACGATGTGTATGCCAAATGCCCGCAGACCATGAACGGCCTCTTCCAGACCAAGTTCGCGGGCGTGGCGCCCTATGCTGACCTGGTGCGCCCGCTGGGGGGCAAACCCCTGCCAAAGTCGAAGCGGGTGTTCGACTCGTCGAAGGTGACTGACCACCACGCCATCATCCCGACGGGCATCGTGCCCGGCTCGCTGACCGACGTGCAGCAGAAGGTTTACGACCTGGTGGCCCGCCGCTTCATCGCCGTGTTCTATCCGGAGTGTCTTTTCGCCCAGACCATTGTCGAGGGAAAGGTGGAGGACATCGACTTCAAGGTCACGGGCAAGACCATCCTCGATCCTGGCTGGCGTGCCGTCTATGCCAAAGATGCACCTGTGGCCGACGAGGCCGACGAGGCGAAGAAGAAAGACGAGGAGCGCACGCTGCCTGCCTTCGTGAAAGGCGAGAGTGGTCCCCATCAGCCTACGCTCACCGAGAAGTGGACCACGCCGCCACCCTACTATAGCGAGGCCACGCTGCTGCGTGCCATGGAGACCGCCGGCCGACTGGTGGACGACGAGGAGCTGCGTGCCGCCATGAAGGAGAACGGCATCGGTCGGCCGTCTACCCGTGCCGCCATCATCGAGACCCTCTTCAAGCGCCATTACATTCGCAAGGAGCGCAAGCGCCTTGTGGCCACCCCCACGGGCATTGAGCTCATCGGCCTCATCCACGAGGAGCTGCTCAAGAGTGCCGAGCTGACGGGCATCTGGGAGAAGAAGTTGCGCGACATTGAGTCTCGTAAGTACGACCCGCAGCAGTTTATCGACGAGCTGAAGCAACAGGTGGCTGATATTGTTCGTCAGGTAATCAGCGACCAGAGCAACCGCCACGTGACGGCTCCTACGACTGCCTCTCCCCCTCCCCCAAAAAGGAAAAGAGCGCCAAAGCCAAAGAAAGACGCCGCCCAGGCTCCTTCCACGCCAGACGCCGCCAAAGCGCCCGCAGCAGCCGGAACCTCTCTTTACATCTCCCCCCACCTCCTGGAAGGGGCCGGAGAGACTCCTGTGCCTTGCCCTTTGTGTGGTCAGGGTCACGTCATCAAAGGCAAGACGGCCTATGGCTGCTCACGCTGGAAAGAGGGATGCACATGGCGCCAGCCGCTGCAACATGACGGCGCATCATAATTGGTGAAGAAAACACAATAAACCGGCGATGAAGACGTTATATAATGGTATGCAACGAACGTTCAACATATTATATATAGTTGTCATCGCCGGTTTGCTGGCATCCTGCGGGGCCGACACGGCGATGAAGAAAGGCGACAAGTTCTTCGCGCTTGGCGAATACTACGATGCCGCCACACAATACAAGAAAGCTTACTCTCAGACGGCTGCCAAGGAGCGGCCCCTGCGCGGACAGCGCGCCCTGAAGATGGCCGACTGCTACCGGCGCATCAACCAGACGCAGCGTGCCATCGCTGCCTACAACAACGCCGTGCGCTATAAGCAGGCTGCGGCCTCCGACCTGCTCCACCTGGGCCGGCTGCAGCTGAAGAACGGCTCCTACAAAGAGGCGGAGAAGACTTTCATGGCCCTGCTCGACTCGCTGCCGGGCGACCCTATGGTGAAAAACGGAATCGAGTCGGCCCGCATGGCTCCCGTGTGGAAGGCCAATGCCGAATACTCGGGCTACACCGTGAAGAAGCAGGAGCTCTTCAATTCGCGCCGGGCCGAATACTCACCCATGCTCTGGGGCGACGAGGCCGACCAGCTGCTCTTCACCTCTACCCGCAACCAGGCCCGGGGCGATGAGCTGAGCGGCATCACCGGCATGAAGAATGGCGACATCTTCTTCTCGCAGAAAGACGACAAGGGCAAGTGGTCGAGGCCTGAGCCCATTGAGAGCGACCTCAACACCGACGACGACGAGGGCGCCTGCGCCTTCACGCCCGACTTCAAGACCATGTACCTCACCATCTGCAAGACCGACCCGACGTATCCCCGCTATGCTCAGATAGCCACCTCGCAGCGCAGCGATGCCTCGTGGGGCAAGGCCACGCCGCTTGAGATAACCAAGGACACGCTCTCCACCTTTGCCCATCCGGCCGTCTCGCCCGACGGCATGTGGCTCTACTTCGTCAGCGACATGCCCGGCGGTCTGGGCGGCTACGACATCTGGCGCATGCAAATCACGGCTCGCGGGCTGGTGGGCCTCGAGAACCTGGGCGAGCCCATCAATACGCCCGGCAACGAGATGTTTCCCACCTTCCGCCCTAATGGCGACCTCTATTTCTCGTCCGACGGTCATCCCGGCATGGGCGGACTGGACATCTTCATCGCACAGCCAATCACCGAAGAGCAAACGGTAATGAGTGATTTTGGTAATACTCAAGATGGGAAAAACAACGCAAGCGATGAAGGTAATCTGCAAATTACTCGTTATAAATTAGAGCACCCGGGCTATCCGCTCAACTCCTCGGGCGACGACTTCGGCCTGACCTTCGAGGGGCTCCACAACCGCGGCTACTTCTCCTCGAACCGCGGCGACGCCCGCGGATGGGACCATATCTACTCGTTTGAGAAGGAAGAAATCATTCAGACCGTCAAGGGATGGGTCTACGAGCAGGAGGGCTACGAGCTGCCCGCAGGGCTGGTCTACATGGTGGGTAACGACGGCACCAACAAGAAACTGAGCGTCAAGGGCGACGGCTCGTTCACCGAGGAGATAAAGCCTGGCGTGGACTATGTCTTCCTCGGCACGTGCAAGGGCTACCTGAACCACAAGGAAGAGCTGCGCGTCGACTCGGTGCTCGAGAGCGAGGAGTATGTGCTACAGTTCCCGCTGGCCAGCATCACGGCGCCTGTGCTCATCGACAATATCTTCTACGACTTCGACAAGGCCACGTTGCGGCCTGAGTCAACCGAGGCACTCGACAACCTCATCGCCCTGCTCAACGAGAACCCCAACGTCACCATCGAGCTCAGTGCGCATACCGACTTCCGTGGCAGCGACCAGTATAACCAACGCCTGTCGCAACGGCGTGCCGAGTCGGTGGTCAACTATCTCATTGCGCATGGCATTGCAGCCGACCGCCTCTCGCCCGTGGGCTACGGCGAGCAGAAGCCGAAGGTCATCAAGCGCAAGCTGACTGAAAAGTATCCGTGGCTGAAAGAGGGCGACGTGCTCACCGAGCAGTTTATTGCCGCCTTGCCCGACGAGGAGCAGCAGGAGACGTGCCATCAGCTCAACCGTCGCACCGAGTTCATCGTGCTGCGCACCACCTACGGCATGTTCGACGCCGAGGGCAAGTTGAAAGAGCAGCCTAAGAAGCCGGAGCCGCGTAAAGAAGAAGTGCCCGTCGGCGGCGCCGATGACCTGTTCTTCTGACGTCATCCAGCGCTGTTCACTTCACCACGGGGGCCAAAACATGATGCGTTTTGGCCCCCGTGGTGTTTCATTTCGGCCCTTGTCGCCCTATGTTCCGGCCCTCGTTGTGCGGCGTTCAGCCCCAGGTTGCAGGGGAAAAATGGCGGGAAAAATGGTGGAAATGGAGCAGTATAACCAATAAAAACACAAAACAAGGTGGTAAATTAAAAAAAATGTGTATCTTTGTGGCATGGTTTCCTCATTAGATTAATGCGGAAAAGTATTACCAACATCTATAAACTTAACTAAAACTGTATTACATGAAGTATGCTATTTTTACTCTTCCATCGAAGAAACTATGTCTTCTGATGGCGTTGGCTGCAGGATTATTCGCTGTTCCGTTGTCAGCTGAGGCCGCACGGGCCGTACAGCACGTCGAGCAGCAATCGGGTGTGGTGAAAGGCCAGGTGACTGACAAGAGCGGCGAGGGCATCATCGGTGCCACCGTGAAGTTGAAAGGCAGCACCACCACGGGCACCGTGACCGACTTCGACGGCAACTTCCAGCTGACCGACGTGCCGGCCAGCGGTGTCGTTGTGGTCTCTTACATTGGTTTTGCCACCAAGGAGGTACCCTACCGGAGCGGCCAGACCCTCAGCATCATGATAGAAGAAGACAGCGAGGTGCTGCACGAAGTGGTGGTGGTGGGCTACGGCACCATGCGCAAGAAAGACCTGACGGGCTCTGTGGTGCAGATTGACCCGAGTCGGATAGCCGACCAGAACCCCAACAGCGTGCAGGACCTGCTGCGCGGCACACCGGGCTTGCAGATAGGCTTCGACTCGTCGGCCAAGGGCGCCGGCGCCTCTATTCAGCTGCGTGGCCAGAATTCGCTCTACACCGATGGGGCGCACAACTCGCCGCTCATCATCCTCGACGGCATGCAGTTCAATGGTGAGCTCTCGGAAATCAACCCCGACGACATTGCACAGATTGATGTGCTGAAGGATGCCTCGTCGGCCGCCATCTACGGAGCCAAGGCAGCCAGCGGCGTCATCATCATCACCACCAAGAAGGGTAAGCAAGGCAAGCCCATCATCAACGTGACCGCCAACCTGGCCGCCAACACGAAGGCGCAGTACCGCAAGGTGTTCGGCGCCGATGCCTACATGACCTATCGCGAAGACTGGTTCAAGGCGCAGACCTACGGCTACCGCGACGACGGCACGTGGGGCTACTACGGCACGGAAAGCGGCATACCCGCAGGCTACTACGACAACGTAGACAACATAGGCCGATATGGACTCACGCAGGAGCAGTGGGCCACCACCGGCCCCAAGACGCTGCAGTCAGGCGAGTCGCTGCTCAGCCTCTACGCCCGCCGCATGGGTCTGGATGCCGACGCCTCGCTGGTGATGCAGAACTTCCTGGCCGGCAAGACCTACAACTGGGAAGACGCCACCTTCCGCACCGGCTTCAACCAAGACTACAACGCCAGCGTGTCGGGTGCCACCGAGGCGGTGAACTACTACCTGAGCTTCGGCTACCTGAACAATGAGGGTGCCATACAAGGCGACGAATACTATGCCTATCGTGCCAACATGAAGATAAACGCCAACATCACCGACTGGCTGAAGGTGGGCGCCAACGTGAACTTCCAGGACCGCAGCGATACGTCGCAGCCCGTGCCCTTAAACAGCAACTACTGGGACAACAACCAGCTGCGCGAGTCGCCCTACGGCGTGCGCTTTGCCGACGACGGCAGCGAGCTGCAGTATCCGCGCAACGGCACGTCGACCAACGGCGGCTACAACTACCACTTCCAGCAGAAGTATATCGACCTGGAGAAAGGCTACACCGTGCTGAACACCATCTTCAACGCAGAGGTGAAGCTGCCCTTCGGTATCACCTACCAGTTTAATATTGCACCGCGCCTGCAGTGGTTCTACGACCGCTATTGGCTCTCGGCAGAGCTGCCTGACAGCAAGCCGGCCGACCGCGGCTCCAACCGCAACTCGGCGAAGCACTTCGACTGGAACCTGAACAACACGCTGACGTGGGACTACACATTCAACTCCCTGCACCACTTCACCGTGACCCTGGTGCAGGAGGCCGAGGAGCGACGCTACTGGAGCGACAACATATCGGCCCGCAACATCACGCCCACCGACGTGCTGGGCTTCCATTACATCGCAGGAGCCAACATGGAGCAGAGCTCTATATCGACCGACGACACCCACTCGTCGGCCGCTGCCTACCTGGGCCGACTGTTCTATGGCTTCAAAGACCGCTATATGTTCACCGGCACGGTGCGCCGCGACGGCTATTCTGCCTTCGGACAGAACAACCCATGGGCCAACTTCTGGTCGGTGGGCGGCAGCTGGGTGTTCTCGGAAGAGACCTTCGCCAGCGCCTGGCAGTGGCTCGACTATGGTAAGTTGCGCCTCTCCTACGGCACCAACGGCAACCGCTCGCTGAGCAACACCTACCTGGCGCTGGCCAACCTCGCCAACGGCGGCCTCTATGCCTACTACCGCTATGGCACCACCACGCAGGAAGTGCTCAACGCGCTGAGCGTCAGCCGTCTGGGCAACCCGAATCTGGAGTGGGAGAAGACGTCGTCGTGGAACCTCGGTCTCGACTTCTCGGTGCTTAACTCGCGCCTGTCGGGCAACATCGACTTCTACCACAAGCGCACCCACGACATGATCATGGCCCAGCGTCTGCCCGGCTTCACTGGTTTCGGCAGCATCACCACCAATCTTGGCGAGGTGACCAACACGGGCTTCGAGCTCACGCTGCGCTCGGTGAACATTGATACCGAGAACTTCAAGTGGAGAACCGCCGTGGGCTTCTCTTACAACAAGAACAAAATCAAGCATCTCTACTATGAATACGACGAAGACGGCAAGGAGATTGACGATACCAGCAACAGCTGGTTCATCGGCAAGCCCATCGGCGAGATATGGTACTGGAAGACCGACGGCATCTGGCAGGTGGACGAGGCTGAAGAGGCGGCCAAGGTGAACCAGAAGCCCGGCGACCCGAAGGTGGTGAACTACTACACCGGCGACGACCGCGACGGCGTGCCTGTATATAACGACAAAGACCGCCAGTTCCTGGGCACCACGCAGCCACCCATATATTGGAACATGCGCAACGACTTCGAGTTCCTCAAGCACTTCACCTTCTCCTTCTCCATGTATTCATATATGGGGCACAAGAGCCTCTCGGGCAACTGGCTGAACAACGACAACTCTGGCTCGATGTTCACCCAGACCTGCAATACCTATGCCAAGGAGTACTGGACACCCGACAACCCCACCAACGACTATGCGCGCCTGAACGCCGTAGGGCCGTCGGGCGTCACCGGTATACAGAAACTCTATAACCGCAGCTTCGTGCGCCTGGACAATATCACCCTGGGCTACACCCTGCCGAAGGAAATCACCGGCAAGTGGGGCATAGAGCGCGTACACCTCACGGCAGGCGTCAACAACGTTTTCACCATCGACAGCTGGGACTACGGCGATCCTGAGACAGGCGGATTCGCCAATCGCCAGTTCTTGTTCGGTCTTAATGTAACACTTTAATAAAAATGAAACACGATATGAAACACAATAAGCGTAACATCACGTTCCGCATGGGACTCATGGCAGTCCTTGCGGGCACCATGGCCGGCTGTTCCGACAGTTTCTTGGAGCAAGACCCGCTGTCGTTCTACGAACCTGCCACAACCTACAGCACCGAGGCCGGACTGCAAGCCGCACTCACGCAGTGCGACAAGCAGCTGAAGACCTATCGCATCGACGGCAACTGGAACAATGTGGGCATCTTCACCAACTATCTGATGTCTGACGTGGGCATGTATGCCAAGACCGACATGGGCGGCGGCTTCCAGGATAACTTCGATGCCAAGCTCACGCCCACCTCGGGTATGGGGGGCGGCGGCGACGGCAACTACATGCAGCGCTTCTGGGACCAGGGCTACAGCATGGTGAAGTATGCCAACTCCATCCTGTCGTATGTTGACCAGGTGAAGGGCCTGACTGACGAGGTGCGCGACGCCTATAAGGGCCGCGCCTACTTCCACCGCGCCTATGCCTACTATAACCTTGCCTTGCAGTTTGGCGACATCCCGCTGGTGACGCAGCTCATCAGCGTGCCTAAGCGCAACTACTCTTCAACGAGCAAGGAAGCCATTTTCCGAATGCTGGTACACGACTTGGAGTTTGCCGTCACCCACGTGCCGCCCCAGAGTCAGATGAAGTATGTGGGGCAGGTGAACCAAGAGGCCTGTCTGCATCTGCTCGTGAAGTGCTACCTGGCCGTGGGCGAGTATGCCAAGGCCGAGGCTACGGCCACCGACCTCATCAACAACCACGGCCTGCAGCTCATGACCGAGCCCTTCGGCACCTGGCAGCCCTCGGGCAACGAGGAGACGTGGAAGGTGACGCGCAACGTGGTGTGGGATTTGCACCGCACGCCTAACATTGCCAACCCGGCTAACAAGGAGACCATCATGCTGATTTCTAACTCCAACGACCAGGACTTCGCCACCTATAATATCATGCGCGCCTGTTTTGTGCACTGGAGCAACAGCGTGATACGCGACCCGCACGGCATGGCCACGCCTGGCAACAACATCGCCCGCAACAACCCCAACTACAACCCGCAGCTCGACTGGGTGCGCGTGGCCGGACGCGGCATCGCATTGAACCGCACCTCCTACTTCTACAACAAGACAATATGGAGCTACGACGGCGAGACCGACTGGCAGGACCTGCGCCACAACCGCGAGGTGGGCAACTGGATGGAGATGGAGGACTTCAAATATAACAACCCCAACTCTGAGTGCTATGGGCAGAACTATCAGCTCTATGCCACTGAGGACTTCGTGGGCGCCGACGGCACGGTGCTGGTGCACAAGGGCGACCTGCTATGCTCTGACACCATACGCAGCTGGTATCCCACGCCGCTCTATCAGCTCTATATTCTCGACACACCCAACGAGAATAACCTGGGTGCCGACCAGTTCCAAGGAGCTTCGGGCAAAGGTGCCAACGGCGACATGTACCTCTTCCGACTGGCCGAGACATACCTGCTGCGCGCCGAGGCACGCCTCTATCAGGGTGACGCCGCAGGGGCTGCCGACGACGTGAACGCCATACGTCGGCGCGCCAATGCCAAACAGATGTACACCACGGTTAACATCGGCGACATCATGGCTGAACGGGCACGCGAGCTCTACCTCGAGGAGTTCCGCCAGGCTGAGATGGTGCGCGTCAGCTGGTGTCTGGCCCGCAGCGGCGTGGCCGACGAGTGGGGCGACACCTACGACCTCAATACGTGGGACAAGCAGGAGGGCACTGACCTCAGCGGCGGCAGCTACTGGTATAAGCGCTGCACACGCTACAACGTGTTCAACCACGACTACGGCCGCGGACAGCAGGGCAACCAGACCTTCGAGTATAAAATCAACAAGCACAACCTGTTCTGGCCCGTGCCAAACTCGGCCATCACGGCCAACAACCGGGGGGTGCTGAGGCAGAACTACGGCTACGACGGCTACGACGAGTCTATACCCATGTGGACCGACTGGGAGGAGGCTGTGGCCGACGAACAGCGCGCCGATTGAGTGTTGGGCCCTGCAGCAAGTTTCTGCTGCGGAGCCCGATGCTGCTTTTGGAGGCTGGCAAAGACGGCCTGATGGGAAAATCCCTACAAAGTTTAGGGAAAAGTCTACCCCGATTTAGGGAAAACCACCTTTCGGCATTCAACGAAATACTGTATCTTTGCAACAGATTCAAGAGAGAGTCTGAGTTTTTTTACGAAATCGAATGTTTCCATAGATTTGTTTTTTAGGTTATTGTTTGCTTTTAATTTTGAAAGAAGGAGCGCAGCCGATGAGATATCGGTTGCGTTTTGTTTGTGCATGGCAGTTAACTTCTTTTAAGCTCTGGCTGTGCAGTTTCTTGGAGGTTGGTAGTTTTATGAGTAAAATATACTTCAAACACCGTAAAATGACAATGACTGACATGAAAAAAAATCTTTTGCAATGGCTGCCGGCAGCGATATTGCTGCTGGCTACAGGGTGTGGCATCGACGATGGCGGCTACACCTACAACGGAGGGTGGACAACAATGGTGGGCGAGTCAATGGAGGGCGAGATGCCCGGCGACAAGTTCGAGGACTTCAGCGACAACCCATTTGTAAGCACTGTCCAGACGCCCGTATCTACCTTCTCTGTGGATGCCGACGGCGCGTCGTATGCCATTGTGCGCCGCTATCTCAACATGGGCCTCGTCCCGCAGGCAGGCAGTGTGCGCATCGAGGAGTTGCTCAACTACTTCACGTTCGATTATGCTGCGCCCGCCGACGGTCAGACGGTAGCCATCAACGGTGAGGTGGGGGCCTGCCCCTGGACGCCCACCCACCGGTTGCTGCGCCTCGGCATGAAAGGCCGCGAGCTGAACGCTGACGAGATGCCGCGTGCCAACTTCGTCTTCTTGGTCGATGTGAGCGGCTCGATGCAGGGTGCCGACCGCCTCGACCTGCTGAAGAGCGGCCTGAAGCAGCTGCTCTTCCAGCTGAATCCCGACGACCGCATCTCGCTCATCACTTATTCGGGCCAAGTGAGCAAGCTGCTGGAGTCGACACCCGTCAGCGAGGCGGCTGTCATCGTCAAGGCCATCGACAAGCTGTCGGCCTCGGGCAGCACAGCAGGAGGCGAGGCTCTGAAGATGGCCTACGAAGAGGCGCTGGCCAACTATGATGCCAAGGCCAACAACCGGGTCATTATGGGCACCGACGGCGACTTCAACGTGGGTGTGAGCAACACCGATGAGCTGGAGAAACTGGTGGAGGGCTACGCGCGGCGCGGCATCTACCTGACCTGTCTGGGCTTCGGCGTGGGTAACCTGAACGACGGCATGATGGAGCGCATCAGCAATACGGGCAACGGCAACTATTACTACATCGACTCGGAGAATGAGATGATGAAGGTGTTCGTGCATGACCGTGCCCACTTCGTCAGTGTGGCCAACGATGCTAAATGTCAGGTGACTTTCGACTCTACCATGGTCAGCTCATATCGCCTCATTGGCTATGAGAATCGTGTGATGGGCAACCAGGACTTCGCCGACGACAAGAAGGATGCTGGCGAGATAGGTGCCGGACAGACCGTCACGGCGCTTTACGAGATTGTGCCTACGGAAAAATACATCCGTGAGGAGATGGCTGGCCGCCATGAAGGCTTCGCCACGTTCGACTTCCGCTATAAGAAGAGCCTTGACGACAGCAGTCTGCCGCTTTCCCTCCTGCTGACGACTGGTGGCGCGGGGCAGCCTGCCTCTACCAATCTCACCTTTGCCGCCGGCGTGGCCGCCTATGGCATGGTGCTGCGCCAGTCGGTCTATCGGGGCAATGCTACGTGCCAGATGGCGAAAGAGCTGGTTGGGGGCAGTCTCTCATTCGACCCTCACGGCTACCGTGCCGAGTTGCTGCGTCTCATCGGCAAAATAAGAGACTGAACTTTACGATGTGTCTTTAGAACTACGAATTACTCGAATTGAACGAATTATATCATATATCAGCTCTTGTACTTCAATCATGATTTGAAGAAAAATGAAAGAGACTTTCGTTCAATTCGTGTAATTCGTTCAATTCGTGTAATTCGTGTAATTCGTGGTTTGATTAACAGCCGAGGCTTGAGTGAAGAAGTGAAAATACGAGAGGCGGCGTCAGAACTGTAGGGAGTGACGCTCGCGGCTGGTCACTTCGGCCACGGTCAGCGCCGTGAGCACAGCAGCGCAGACGATGGCCTGCACCAGAATGGCCGGCATGGTGGCCGTATGGAAATAGGTCAGCACGTCGGCCAGCAGCAGTTTCCATGCGCCGCCAACGGTGAAGAGCAGGGCGATGAGCGCCAGGCAGAACACCGTCCATAGCCGCGAGAGGCGCAGTGAGCGCTCGGGCAGACGGTTCATCACGCGTCGGGTAAAGCCGCCGTCGGGCAGCTGTGTGTCGCGTGCCTGCTGGAAAAACTGCTCCAGCAACAGTTCGTCATGGTCTGTCATATCCGTTTTGTTTTAAATAGGTGGCCAACCGCTCTTTGCCGCGCCTCAAGTGCGACTTCACGGTGTTGGGTGGCAGCGAGGTAATCTCGGCGATGTGGTCGATGCTCTCGCCGTCGATGAGCTGCAACGTGATGCACGTGCGCTCCTCGTCCTTCAGCAGCGACAGGGCACGGTAGATGTCGGCCTTCAGCTCGTAGTCTACGGTGTATTGCTGCCCGTCGCCCAGGTCGTCGGTCTGCCGGGCTGCCGCTTTTGCCCCGCGTGAGCGTTGGTAGTCGTAGAACACGTTGTAGGCAATGCGCATCAGCCACGTCTGGAACGAGGCCAGCCCCCGGAACTGTCCGATGCTCTGATAGGCCTTCAGAAACGTGTCTTGCGCCAAGTCGTCGCTCAGCGCTTCGTTGCCCAGCGTGAGACTGAGCAGGAAGCGTCTGACGGGTGACTGGTATTTCCTGACAAGCTGGTCGAAAGCCCGCGTGTTTCGGAATACCGCCACCTGTGTCACGAGCGAGAGGTCACTGAGTGTAGCCACGTGTTTCTTGTGCTGATGTTATGCCTGTTGCCGGACGCAGCGCATCGCAGCTACGCAGTGATGTTGTTTTTTGCGGGCATCACAATCCACATGATGATGTAGAGGATGAGCCCTGGAAAGACGGTGCATACGGCCAGGAAGGCATAGGCTATGCGCACCAGTGTGGGGTCAAAGTCGAAGTACTCGGCCAGACCGGCGCAGACACCGCCCAGCACGCGATCGTTAGAACGATAGAGCTTTTGAGTCATGATACAATTGCTTTTATATGATGTTGTTATATAATTGTTGATTGGTCGGATGGTGGGCCGGTGGCATGACGCTATGGCTCGGTCACGTCGCGTCGAGGCTCGTCGAAGTCGTCGGCGTGCAGCTCTTCGCGCTTCTTCTTGGCGTTGCGTGCGATGACCAGGTTGCCCAGGCCGATGCAGAGCACCAGTATGCCGATGCCGACGCCGACTTCGCCGATGGTCCAGCCCAGAAAGCAGGCCAGGCCGATGCCCAGGAAAACCTGTCGGATACCTTTCATGCGCAGCTCGTCGTCAATGTCGGCCGGTTTCTCCACCAGCTCCTGCGGGATGGGCTGTCCGCTCTTCATGGCCATCTCGGCCAGACGGATGCGGTCGCGCCGTCCTTTGTGAATGAAGTAGAAGATGAGGCCGATAATCAGCACGGGGGCAATGACGAAGAGAATGAGTAGCACAATCAGCACAAACCCCATGCCGGCCAGTTCGTTGATGCCCCACTTGTCTTTCAGAATCGAGTCGGTCAGCGACCCGGTGCTGAAGTCTTCGTCGTCATCAAAAGGGAAGTTGCCGTAGGCTATGGTGGTCGTGCCTGAAGTGTCGGCGCGGGTGGTGTCGCTGAAGACCTCCACCTCGTCTTGGCGTGTCGTGTCGGCTCCTGCAGTTATGTTGCCGGCGGTGTTAGTCTGGGCCACTGCTGCTGCTGGCAACATGGTGGCGCACATCAGAGCCAATGCAAGGAAATACTTTTTCATTTTCTTTTCTTCGTTGTTTGTTAATTCATCCTTTTGACGCAAGAAATACCTCTGAAGTTGCAAAGATACGAAAAAAAATTGTAACTTTGCAGCCAGAATGCAATTACCCGATGAATTTTTAGCTCAGACGCTGGCCGCAATGGGCGAAGAGCGTTTTGGGCGCTTCTTGGCGGCTTTCGACGCGGAGCCGCCGGTGAGCATCAGGCTGAATCCGGCGAAGATTGCCGGCGGCAGCGTGCCGCGCGTGGGCACCCCCGTGCCCTGGTGCCCGTTGGGCTACTATCTGGCTTCGCGCCCGCAGTTCACGTTCGACCCCTTGTTGCATGCCGGGTGTTACTATGTGCAGGAGGCGGCCTCGATGTTTGTGCACCACATCGTCAGCGAGCTCATCAGGCGGCCGGTGCTCATGCTCGACCTCTGTGCTGCGCCGGGCGGGAAGTCAACGGCCTTGCTCTCGGCCCTGCCCGAAGACAGTGTGCTGGTGAGCAACGAACCCGTCAGGCAACGGGCTCAGGTGCTCGTGGAGAATATCGTGAAATGGGGCTACGACGACAGCATCGTCACCTGCAACTACCCGCGTGACTACCGCCAGAGCGGTCTTTTTTTTGACGCGATGCTCTGCGACGTGCCCTGCTCGGGCGAGGGAATGTTCCGCAAAGACCCGGCCTGCATCGGCGAGTGGAGCCTGCAGAACGTAGAGCGCTGTTGGCAGTTGCAGCGCCAGATTGTGGCCGATGCATGGCAATGTCTGCGGCCCGGCGGATATATGATATATAGTACATGTACCTATAACATAAAGGAGAACGAGGAGAACGTGCGCTGGATGTGTACTGAGCTGGGAGCGCAGGTAGTGCCCGTGGGCACGGAGGCGGAGTGGGGCATCACAGGCTCGCTGCTCGAAGGTTTCAGCGAGCCGGTCTATCGCTTCATCCCCGGTCTGACGCAGTCGGAAGGCCTGTTTGTCTGCGTGCTGCGCAAGGCGGGCGAGGCTGACACCGCAGCACCCCAGCGGTGGGACGGGCGGCGGCTCAACGTGCTCTACGACGGCAAGCCCCAGCCCGTGAAACGAGGCAAAGACGTGCTGCCCAGCCATGCCGAAGCCCTGAAGGCTACATTCCGGCCAGGGCGCTACCCTGCGGCAGAAGTAGACTACCGGCAGGCCATTGCCTACCTGCGCCACGAGTCGCTCACGCTTCCTGCCGACACTCCTCGCGGCATGGTCGTCATCATGTTTGGCGGACGCCCACTCGGCTTCGCCAAAAACATAGGCAACCGCGCCAACAACCTCTATCCGCAAGAATGGAAGATAAAATCGACGCATATACCAGAAGACTATGAAACAATATTTAGACCTGCTTGACCGCATCTTGCGGGAGGGCGCCCGGAAGGACGACCGCACCGGCACCGGCACGCTGAGCGTCTTCGGCCACCAGATGCGCTTCCACCTGGCCGACGGCTTCCCGCTGCTCACCACGAAGAAGCTGCACCTGAAGTCGATTATCTACGAGCTGCTGTGGTTTCTGCGCGGCGATACGAACATCGGCTACCTGAAGGAGCACGGCGTGAGCATCTGGGATGAGTGGGCCGATGCGCAGGGCGAGCTGGGCCCCGTCTACGGCCACCAGTGGCGCTCGTGGCCCGACTACAGCGGCGGCACCATCGACCAGATTAGCCAGGTAATCGACCAGATCAAGCATCATCCTGACTCGCGGCGCATGATTGTGTCGGCCTGGAATGTGGCTGAGGTGAACCGCATGGCTCTGCCGCCCTGTCACACCATGTTCCAGTTTTATGTGGCCGACGGACGCCTGTCACTGCAGCTCTACCAGCGCTCGGCTGACACGTTCCTCGGTGTGCCGTTCAACATTGCCAGCTATGCCCTGCTGCTGCAGATGATGGCCCAGGTGTGCGGGCTGAAGGCGGGCGACTTCATCCATACCACGGGCGACACCCACCTCTATCTGAACCATCTCGACCAGGCCCGCCTGCAGCTCACACGCCAGCCCCGCCAGCTGCCTGTGATGCGCCTGAACCCCGACGTGAAGTCGCTCTTCGACTTCACTTACGACGACTTTACCCTGGAGGGCTACGACCCGTGGCCGCACATCAAGGCGGAGGTGTCGGTGTGAGTTTTTTTCTCGTATAGTCTATTCATCATTTATTAGTTATGACTGTCAATATGATTGCTGCTGTGGCCAGAAACGGGGCCATAGGCTTCAACAACAAACTGATATACTGGCTGCCCAACGACCTGAAGCGCTTTAAGCGGCTCACCACCGGCCACACTATCCTGATGGGGCGCCGCACGTTTGAGAGTCTGCCCAAAGGGGCGCTGCCCAACCGTCGCAACTGCGTGCTGAGCCGCACCACACGACAACTACCTGGCTGCGAGTGCTTCAGCTGCTGGGATGACTTCGTAGCTTCGTGCCAGCCTGACGAAGATATCTACATCATAGGCGGTGCCAGCATCTATGCCGCGCTCATTGACCGGGCCGACCGCCTGTGTCTGACCGAGATTGACGACGTGCCCGCACAGGCTGACGCCTTCTTCCCCGACTACAGCACATGGAAGGCGGTCGCCCGCGAGGAACATCCCGCCGACGACCGCCATGAGTTTGCCTATACCTTTGCTGACTACGAGCGCTGATGTGCTCAGCGCTCCTCCAGTTCTGCCGGATTCAGACTGTTGATGGGCAGCTGCCTGTCGATGGCCGCATGAAATGAGATGATGCTCTCGCTGCGGGCCAGTCCCAGCGGCTGCAACTTGTCGTGGATGAAGTTGAGCAGGTGGTGGTTGTTGACGGCATAGATTTTGATAAACAAGTCGTAGTTGCCCGTGGTGTAGTGGCATTCTACTACCTCAGGCATCTGCCTCAGCTTGTCGACCACGTCGTCAAACGACTCCGGGTTTTTCAGGTTGATGCCTATGAAAGCGCAGGTTTCGTAGCCTATTTTTTCTGGGTCGATGATAAACTGCGAACCCATCAGGATGCCGAGGTTCGTTAATTTCTGAATGCGTTGGTGGATAGCCGCGCCACTCACGTTGCAGATGCGTGCCACTTCGAGGAAAGGCACCCGTGCATCATCGGCTATCAGTTTCAGGATTTGTTTGTCCAGACGGTCGAGTTTCTGATTTGCCATAGTGTATGATATTACTTTTTATTTTGTGCAAAGATAGTCTTTTTTTTCGATAAGTGCAATTAAATGTAGGAAAAAAAGACTGAAAATGCGTCTATATGCTATTTTTCGGTGGCTGAATAGTTTATTTTCAGCGCGAAGGATTCCTGCAATGCCCGTTTCACATCGGCAATGATGCCCATCGGCACGTCGCGGTCGGCTTTGATGGAGACGGTCATGCGCGGCTGGTCGTCGGAGTTCATCTGCGAGCGCTCACTTTCTACGAAGGCCCGTATATCGTCGATGGTGGCTATGCGGTTGTTCAGCTGGATGCTGAAGTCGTCAGAGTGCTTGTCCTGCCTGCCGATGTAGATATGGCATACGGCCGACTTGTGGGCCACCTTCTGCACCTCGGTGCCCTGCGGCACCTGGTAGTGCACCTTCAGGTCGACGTCGCGCATGTGGGTGACAATCATGAAGAAGAAGAGCACGGTGAAGATGAGGTCGGGCAGCGACGACGTGTTGAGCTCGGGCACCTCGCGTTCGCGCCTTGGAAACAGTCCGCGTCTCATGGCTGACCTCCTTCCTTTGTCTGCCCTGTGGGCGCCATCTCGCTGATGCGCTGCGGGAAGACCATTGCGATGGCTTCGCGCTGCTCTATGGTGCAGCGGGCGTAGGGGCGGCCGAAGCGCTGGCGGGCCAGCTGGTTGCGAAGCCTGTTGTAGCCGGCCACGATGGCATTCTGCATCTGGAAGTAGGCGTCGTAGGTGGTGCGCGCGTCGGTCTGTATGGTGATGATGTGGCGGTCGCTCACGCGGCAGCGCCCCAGCAGGTTGACGTCGCGCTCACTCTTCTCCGGCAGCGCGGCATCGTCGGCCTTGTTCTCCACAAAGTCGGCCACACGGTCGGTCAGCGCCTCCGGCGTCAGCGTGTCGCCGTTGCACGTCAGACGGTCGTCGGCGTCGAGCACCAGGGCCAGCACGTTGCGCTCCTTCACCAGCAGCTCCTGCTCTGTCTGGCTCTCTTCGGGCGGCGGCAGCTGCCGGGGCAGCCCCTTGTCGGTGTCCATCGACGAGGTCACGAGGAAGAATATCAGCAGCATGAACGAGATGTCGGCTGTCGACGTCGTGTTGAGTCCGGGCACTTTCTTCTTCCTTCTCTGAAACATAGCAGCTGTCTCCTCCCTTCCTGTATTATTTCTTTAGCTTGCGGCTCAGGCCCGACACACCGAAGAGCACGCCGGCCGCCGCCACAATGATAAGCACTGCCGACGTGTAGATGAACATGTCGGCCACGCGAAGCCAGAAGGCACTGGCAAACGTCTGGCCGTTGACCACCATAGGTTGTGTGCTGCCGCAGGCATAGCTGACGGCCATCACCACGGCCAGCAGGGCCACCGTGCCCCACGCGATGCGGCGCACTGGGATGCGGTTGACCACCGCCTCGCTGTGGTCGCAGGCCAGCGAGCGCACCACCGACCAGCCCGTGAGACCCACGGCCAGGGCGAGCATGGTGTAGATGACGTAGAAGAGCAGGTCAATCATGGGCTTGGCTGAGTTTGCGTTTCATGATGATGTCGAGCAGCGTGATAGCCGACTCCTCCATCTGCGACGTCAGGTGCTCAATCTTCGACAGGATGTAGTTGTAGAACACCTGCAGGACGAGGGCTACGATGATACCGAAGATGGTGGTGATGAGGGCCACCTTCATGCCCGAGGCTACGATGGTGGGGCTGATGTCGCCCGCCTCCTGTATCTGGTCGAAGGCCATCACCATGCCGATGACGGTGCCGAGGAAGCCCAGCGAGGGCGCAATGGCAATGAAGAGCGTAATCCACGAGCAGCCCTTCTCGAGGTTGGCCGACTGCACCGCGCCGTAGCTGACGATGCTGCGCTCCACCACGTCCATCTCCTCGTCGCAGTGCATCAGGCCCTGATAGCAGATGGAGGCCACGGGGCCGCGCGTGTCGCGGCAGAGCGTCTTGGCTCCCTCCACGTCGCCGGCGTCTACTTTCTTCTCCACGTCGGCCAGCAGTTTCTTGGCATTCACCTCCGACAGCGTCAGATAGATAATGCGCTCAATGCAGACGGCCAGGCCGAGCACCAGCGCCAGCGCCACGAGCGACATGAAGCCGGCTGTGCCCTCCACGAACTTCGTCTTCAGCTGTTGGTGGAAATTCATGCCCTCAGCCATCTCGCCGAGGTCTTGCATGGTGTCGTCGCCCACCAGCTCCTCCACCGTGGGACCTTCGTCGACGGCGGTGTCGGCCTCGGGGGCGTCTTGTGCAAAGGCTGCTGTGCTGAGCGAGGCCGATATGACCAGGGTCAAGGCGAGCAGCAGCCTTCTCAAATGTTTGATATGATGTATGAGTTTCATCGTTGTGGTCGTTTTTTCGGGCGCAAAGGTAACAATAAAATTCCAATTCACCACATTATTAAGAATAATTTACTCTTTCGTTGTCTGCCCGACGGGAAATAATCACTACCTTTCCTCTATAAATGGGAAACAAATTGCCCCGCCTAAGTAAGCAAATCCGCGTAGGGGGCGATAATCAGGCACATGAGCATCTTTACGCGGCCATCTTGCGATTTCCGTGTTTTTGGGTAATACTTTCCTCTACGAG
>JAGBJJ010000058.1 GCA_017934525.1 Prevotella sp. | reverse complement strand
TTACCTCAAGTCGCTTTATGGGGTAAGGGGATTTTGTGTCTGCGACATTTCTGTTGTGCAAGAAATATGTACAATAAAATGAATTTTGTCGCTTTGCAAGCAAAATCCCACTAAACCCTATAGGTTGCGGATTTGAGGATATCGACATCCATATTGAAGCAGGCAGCAGGGCTGCTGATGTGCAATGGGCGTTTGGGCGCAATGCTGCTCGTTGTGATGTGCGGCATGAGTATATCCCTATCTGCGCAGGGCCTGCTTCAGCGTTTTGACAGTCTGCTGACCGTGAGATATCGCAAAGGCGGTATTGACACAGCTTACGTGATGCGGCCTCAGACCAACTGGACAGTCAGAGCACGGTTGAATGTGTCGGGAGCTGAGATTGGGACCGAAGGTGTCGACCGCTCGGCTTTGCCGCTTGGTCCGTCAGAGAGCGGCCGGCACTTCAAATCTGAGATGGAGGCCAACAGGAAGACTACGCTCAGCTTTGGCGTCAGCTACCTCGGCATCTCACTTAATGCGTCGCTGAACCCCTCGAAGCAGGCTGGCAAGTTCCGCGACTATGAGCTGAACCTCAATTGTTATGGTCGGCGTCTTGGCTTCGATGTCATCTATCAGGATGCCAAGAACTTCACGGGCCACTACGACCAGGAAGGCATGGAGCGCTTGGAGCTGCCCGACGGCATGCTGAAGGTGAGCATGCTGAACCTGAATGCCTGCTATGCCTTCAACAGCCGGCGCTTCTCCTATCCTGCCGCCTTCTCGCAAAGCTACATCCAGCGTCGCTCCGCCGGCAGTTTCCTACTGGCCGCTTCGGGTATGGGGCAGCACGCCACCCTTGACGGAGAGCAGGAGATGCAGCTGAAGATGACGAACATCGGAATAGGTGCGGGCTATGGCTACAACTTCGTGCCGGCGCGGGGCTGGCTGCTCCACATCTCGTCGCTGCCAACCTTCATCTTATACAGCAAGGCTTCCCTGACCGTTGGCGACAACCGCATGTCCCTGCACTACCACTTTCCTGAATTCATCATTACGGGCCGATGGGCCGCGGTGTACCAATGGAGCCACAAGCTCATGGGGCTTTCGATGGTGTACAACTATACCAACATCGGCGATGAAGATAGCTTCGCAGCGGTTAACACCAAATGGCGACTCCGCGCCTTCTTTGGCCTGCGATTTTAAGAAAGAGAATGGTAACATCACTTTGACAAATAATGATTTTAACGATTGAAATGCAATGAATAGAAAACCGACGAACAGAAAACTAATGTACGCCATCATGGCCATCATGGCCATGGCGGCGCTGAGCAGTTGCGAGGAGGAGGACTTGGAGAAAGTCTATGATGAAGAGACCTCACTCGACTCACCGTTCCTCTTCTCTGAGGACTATCAGGACACTATCGCCATTGCCTACGACCTGCCCACACCCATCACCGACTGGCTGGGCATGGTGAAGGACGACACGAAGGTGTGCAAGCTGAGCATCCCCGGCACCCACGACACCATGACTGGCATGGGATTCTATCAGCCCTTGCTGAAGTATGTGTTCAACATGACGGCCATCAGCCAGGTATCGACACTTGAGGAGCAGATGGCCTGCGGCATGCGCTTCTTCGACATACGTCCTGTGGTGAGCATCGACACATTGGCCACTGACCCGAAAGAAAAGCAGATATTACGACTGGCGCACGGCATCAGCGAGATCGACGTGACTTTCGAGGAGGCCATCGACCAGCTGCAAAGCTACCTGAAAGCCCACCCGTCGGAGTTCTTCATTGCCAAGCTTCAGGCTGACAACGGTATGGAGAGCCAGAACAACTGGACGGTGCTGCTCAGCAAGGTGCTGAGCAAGCAGAAGTACCAAGGACTGTTCGTCGAGAACTGGCACCCGGACATCACCGTGGGCGAAATGCGCGGCAAGATTCTGTGGCTGAGCCGCTTCGACCTACGTCCGCTGAATGCCACCTTCCACTACCCCATAGTGTACTGCGACTGGCCCGACGAAGATCCCGACATAGAGGAGAATCTCAATCCCGAGGCCCAGCGCAACTGTGCCATGTATAGCATGGAAGACTCTGCGGTGATGGCTACGCTCTACAAGCAGGACTACTACAAGACCACCACCGAGCTGCGGATGAAGAACAAGCAGCTGACCGTCATCGACATGATGCACAGTGCACGTGAGGCTACGGCTAAAGACGATAACATCTGGATTGTGAACCACTGTTCGGCCTATACCGAGGTGTCGCCGCGCGGATACATTACCAATGCCACCAACCTGCACCCGCTGGTCATTGCAGACCTGCAGAAGTATGAGGGCACCGTGGGCATCATGCCGATGGACATGGCCTGCCACGACTACGTTCACTGTATCATCAACGGCGGAACACCCTACACCAGCGACTACCTATACGGTTTTCACCCGATGAGCCAGTCGCTCACCAACCTGCTTATCAAGTCGAACAAGCCATACTTCAAATAATGTCTGAGCCCGCTTAATAAGAAGTAAACTCAATAATATTCTAAAATTATGAAACACAATATTCCGAGACTCATCATTCTCTTCACGATGATGTTTACGGCAGCAGGGGCTAAGGCTCAAAATGCCGACAAGATACATGCTGAGGAAGGTCTGTTCAACCATCTCTCTGTGGGCCTGTCTACAGGATTGGCAGGTGCCGGTGTCGATGTGGTCATGCCAGTCCACAAGTTGGTGACGGTAAGGGCAGGCTTATCCGGATGGGATATAGGCGACGTCAAGTTTAAGGCCATCAACACTGCCACGGAAATCACCCAGATGCAGATGGTGGAAGAGGATGCCGTGAAACGTTCGCAGATGGTAGATAAGGTGGAACTGGCCGTCATGCCTAATTTCTGGAACTTCTTCCTCCTGGCCGAGGTACATCCCTTCAATAAGCAGCCTTTCTACTTCTCTGCAGGCCTGTTTGCAGGCAGCCAAAACTTCGTCCACTTCCGCAACACCAACGAAGGTGCCCTGGGCTTCCTCTACGATGCTAATCAGAAAGTGGAAGACTATAACCGCGCCTACCGTACTAACTATCCGCCCATCGGACTGAAGTTCGGCGACTACGTGTTTACGGCCGATGAGAATGGCAACATCGACGTGCGCATGAAGACCAATGCCGTGAAACCCTATCTCGGCATCGGCTTTGGCCAGCACCTGGCTAAGACCCATCGTGTCAGCCTGGCCGTTGATGCTGGCCTCATGTTCTGGGGCACACCGAAATTCGTGCTGAATAACGAAAAGGAGATTAAGTCGTCGGGGAAGAATTCTGGTATCAGCAGCACGCTGTCGTGGCTGAAAGCCTGGCCCAACCTGCAGATACGAGTAGCCTACAAAATTTTTTAGCATGGTGGTGCCGGCTCGGTCGATGGCGTCGTGTCAGGCCGGGAGGAGCAGCAGAAACGTAAGCAGAACCGCACTGCTTTATGGTGGTAGAATGACGAAAAGCCGAGCGTAAAATCAAAAGGAAGACTGATGTTTTTTCTTTTTTTTAATTCGTTTTTTTTCTTTTTCTGCCATAGTTTTATTAATTTTGCAACATATAACACTATCACAAACCATTTCCAATATGAAAAGAAGAACCTTGACAAACTTGATTCTGACGGCAGCTGTGGCCATGGCTGTGGCGCCGTCGACAGCCCAGACGGCCCGACAACAACTGCGGCCGGCTGTGAGCAACAGCATCGTCAGCCTGATGGAAGATGCTGCCGTAGTCAATCCGCTGAGCATGCAGCAGCCCACCTTCGGCCAGCGCCTGGTGCAGCGGCTGAAGGAGGAAGGGCGCCGGCTGCCCCTGCCAGAGGAGAAGATGCTGCGCCTGAAGCCCGGCCACCGCAACTACGTGAGGCAGCTGGCCCCGGGCGAGAAGCCGCTGAGCTTCAGCGGCATGCTGCAGTATAACGAGTATGAGGGCCGCATGTTGCTCGAGTATGGCTTCTATAAGTTCAGCGAGACCAATGGCTTCGTGCGCGAGAAAATGGCCGACGTAGACTTCTGTCTGAACGGTCGTGGCGCCTACTATAACCACAAGCTGCACGGCACGGGCTCCGTCGACCTGCCTTTCACAGGCAAAGGCGACTGGACTTACTGCGAATGGGACACCGACACCTGGGAGCCTACCGGCAACCACGGCTCGCGACTCAACGTGGCCAACCTCATCATGAAGGCTGCCGACTGGGACCCCACCACCGGCATCTGCTACGGATGGAAGCAGGAGAGCGGCGGCAGCGCGGCTTTCGTGAAGGTGGACTACGAGAACCAGAGCCGCGAGATTATTACCGCCAGCGACTCGCTGGTGGTGATGCTGGCCGTCAACAGTCAGGGGCAGATGTACGGCGTCACCGAGAATGGCAGCTTCTGCTCCATCGACAAGGAGAGCGGGCGCCTTACCTACATCGGGTCGCTCGACTTCACCTTCTACCCGGTGCTTGAGAGCATGACCTTCGACCGCCGCACAGACCGACTCTACATGGTGGCCAGCGAGGTCGACGAGGAGACCGAGGAGATGTTCGGCCGCCTCTGTGAGGTAGATGTCGCCACAGGCCGTACCTCCCTTATTGCCTATCTGCCTGAAGCCGAGGAGTACACCTGTCTGCACGTGCTTTATGAGCCCGACGGCGGCGCACCCGCCGACCTCAACGATCTGAATGCCAACTTCGCCTCGGAGGGTACTGCCGGCATCGTGAATTTCACCCTGCCCACCACAACCATCGACGGCCGTGAGCTGACGGGCAACGTCAGCTACCGCATCACGCTCAACGACGATGAAGCCACGGCCACTACCGGCGAGGCCGCTCCAGGCACGTGGAAGGCTGCCGTGCTCACCCCGAAGGGCGAGGGACGGCAGAAGGTGGTGGTGGAGCTGACTAGCGCCGACGGTCTGACCGGTCACCGCAACTGGGTGAAGACGTGGATAGGAGAAGACACGCCGAAGCCCCACAACGTTGTCATGACCGTCGATGAGGCCACCATGCAGACCTCCGTGGAATGGCAGGCCGAAAGGGGCGTCAACGGTGGCTATACCGACCCGAAAGACCTTACCTTCGACGTCTATCGTTATCCGGGCGGCACGAAGGTGGCCGCCGGCATCAGCCAGACCAGTTTCAGCGAGTCGCTCAGCGGCATGAGCTACAACGGCTACTACTACAAGGTGGTGGCGAAGCGGGGTGAGACCGAGGGCCTCAGCGAGGTGTCGAACGTGTGCCACGTGGGTCTGCCCTACGAGGTGCCCTTCACCGACGACTTCGAGGACGCTGACTGCGGCGGCAAATACGCCGTCATCGACAGCAATGCCGACGGCACCACGTGGGACTTCATCAACTTCGGCTCCACCACCGGACGCATGCGCTATAGCTACGACAAGCACCACGCCGCCGACGACTGGTGCCTCACACCGCCCATACACCTCATGGAGGGCGTGGCCTATGAGATAAGCTTCGATGCCTTCAGCGTGTCGCCCTACTATAAGGAGCGTATCGCCGTGGCCTGCGGCATGGGCCAGGACCCTGCTGCTTATGAGGTCATCATTGAGCCTACCGTGGTGTCGACGACGAATATCCAGACCGCACTGCCTCTCTCCGGCGAAATCAAGGTGAAGCAGACGGGCGACTACCGCTTCGGCTTCCACGCCCTGAGCGATGTGTTCCAGAACGCACTCTTCATAGACAATCTGCAGGTGACGGCCGGTCAGTTGCTCACCACCCCCGACAGCGTGAAGAACCTCAGGCTGACGGCTGCCGACGATGGCGACCTGGTGGTGACCATCGACTTCGATGCGCCCCTCAAGGCCAACGACGGCACCGACCTGCAGAGCCTCAGCCGCATCGTCATCACACGGGGCGAGCAGAAGGATGCTGTGGCCACGCTGACTGACGTGGCCCCCGGGCAGCACTGCACCTACGTAGATGAGGATGCCGTCAACGGCAGCGTGGTCTATGACGTGACGGCCTATAATGAGGCCGGCGCCGGACTGACGGCCCGCCAGACGGTATATGTGGGCACCGATGCCCCCCACGTGCCCGCGGCTGTGGCGCTGGCCGACAATCTCAACGGGTCGGCTACGCTCATGTGGCAGGCGCCGCTGACCGGCCAGCACGGCGGCTACGTAGACCCCGACGAGCTTACCTATAACGTATATGGCGTGGTGAACAACCAGCTGCAGAAGGTGAAAGAAGAGGTAGGCGGCACGTCGTACGTCGTGGAGAACATACCGCAGACGGGAGCCCAGGGGCAGGTCATCTATGGCGTCAGCGCCGTCAACGAGTTGGGCGAGTCGGGCGTGGCCGTGGCTGCACCCCTCATCGTGGGCGCACCCTACACGCTGCCCTTTGTGGAAGGATTCCTCACCAGCGGTCTGAAGGGCATCTGGGCCACACGCGCTAACCAGTCGGGCGTGGCTTGGAAGATGTATTCGGGCATGTCGAGCGACGGCGACGACTGCGTGACGGCCGTTGAGAGTGAGCAGCCTGGCACCGTGGCCGTGCTCACCTCGGGCAAGATATCGCTTGCCGGCGCCACCACGCCGAAGCTCGTTTTCTCGGCCTATGGCGACCCCGGCACTGCCAACATCCTGAAGGTGGCCATACAGAAGAACGGCGAGGCCAAGGCCGACACCGTGCTGGCCGTTGACTATGCCAGCCAGACCGCTGAAGACTTTATCACCTATGCCGTCGACTTGTCGGCCTATAAGGACAGCAAGTATATCACTGCCGCCTTCATCGCCGAACTCAACGACCCGCAGCTGCGCATGATTGTCGTAGACGACGTCAACTTCCGCCAGGTCAACCCATGTGATGTGGCTGCCTATGCCGACGTGCAGAGCCGTACCACCGCCGGGCAGAAGGCCCACATCGGGGTCACCGTACATAACGTGGGCGAGCAGGAGGCCAAGGACTACACGGTGAGCATCTACGTCAACGGGCGCGCCGTGAAGACCTTCGACGAGGTGCAGCGCGTGGCGCCCTTCGGCCGCGCACTTTACGAGACCGACTACCTGACGCTGCCCACCGACCCCGAGAAGAGCAAGGTGTGGGCCGTCGTCGACTATGCTGCCGACCAAGCTGTCGCCGACAACACTACGGTGCAGCACGACCTGCGTATCGTGCAGTCGCAGATGGAGGCTGTGGCCGACCTGACTGCCGTGGCCAACGACGACGGTACGGCCACACTGCAGTGGACACCCGTGAGCGGACAGAACAGCGTCACTGAGAGCTTTGAGGGCTACGAGTCGTTCCAGAAGCAGTTCGGACAGTGGGGCAACCACGACCAGGACCGCTGTCTGACGGCTGGCATCAACGGGCTCTGGTGGCCCGGCGCCAACCAGCCGCAGGCCTTCCTCACCTTCAACTTCCGCGAGGCGGGCGTCAGCGAGGCGCTTATGAAGGAGCATCCCGAGTTTGAGGCTAACACAGGCACCCAGTTTGTTGCCTGCTTCAAGGCCAACAATGCGCCGGGCAACAAGAACAACGACTGGCTTGTGTCACCCGAGCTCTCGGGCGAGGAACAGACCGTCACCATCCATGCGCAGAGTCTGGCCGGTTATGTCAACGAGAGGTTTGAGGTGCTCTACAGCACCACAGGCAATAAGGTGAGCGACTTCAAGGCCGACAACCTCATAGACACCTACGATGCACCGAAGAGCTACTTCGGACGCTTCCGTGTGAACCTGCCCGCCGGTGCCAAGTATTTCGCCGTACACTGCATCTCGTCTAACGGCGGCATCTTCATGGTCGACGACATCAGCTTCGAGGGGCGCCAGCTCACCCTGAAAGGCTACAACGTCTATTGCGATGGTGAGCTTGTGGGCACGGCCGATGCCAGCGCTCACTCGTTCCTCCACTCTACAACAGCCCTTGCCGCAGGTCTGCACACCTACCACGTGACGGCTCTCTACGCCGAGGGTGAGTCGGCCCTGAGCAATGCTGCTCCCGTGGCAGTGGTCAGCGGCATCACGACCGCCGACGGTCGCCGGCTCAGTATCACGACGCAGCCAGGCTGCATAGTGGTCAATGAGGCGAAAGGACTGAAGGTTGCCGTCTACACCCTCGACGGCCGCACTGTCTTCCAGGGTCAGGGCGATGCTGTTGTGCCTGTCGCCGCAGGCCAGTATGTAGTAGTAGCCGGCAGCACCGCCGCCAATGTGGTTGTGAAATAGAAAAAGAATAAAAAAAGGCTGCGCGTTCCTGTATGTCCGGAAACAACGCGCAGCCTTTTTTTATTTTTTGTTCTTTTATTCTTCAAACGTATTTCTCGCCGTAGCGGATGGCCACCTCGTTGACATACTTGCGTATCAGCGCCGACGAGTCGCTCTTCTTGCAGATGAGCAGCACGTCGCCCTCTTCGGCCACGATGTAGCCGTCCAGACCGTTTATCACGCCGATGTGGCCGCTGGGCAGCTTGATGATGTTGTTGCGGCAGTCTTCGAGCATCACCTCCGAGTCGATCACCACGTTGTCGCCCTCTTCCTTCTGCATACACTCGTAGATGGAGTGCCATGTGCCCAAATCGGCCCAGCCAAAGTCGCACCGCATCACGTAGACGTTGTCCGACAGTTCCAGCGCAGCCTTGTCCATCGACAGGTTAGGATACGACGAGAAGTGCTGCCGCATATACTCCAGCTCGCGCTCCGGCGTGTAGTTGTCTTTCAGGTCGGCCAGACGGTAGGGCATGTCGTGGATGGTGTCCAGGAAGAAGCGGCGCAGATAGTTGACGTTGGCCATAAACATGCCCGTGTTCCACAGAAACTCGTCGCTGTCTAAAAACATCCGGGCAAATTCGCGCTCAGGCTTCTCGCTGAACGACTTCACTTTGTGTATGCCCTTGTAGAGCGACGGCTCGCCTATCTGGATGTAGCCGTAGCCCGGCTCCGGCCTCGACGGACGTATGCCCAGCGTCAGCATGATGTCGTTCTCTGCCACGAAGCTCATGCCGCGCAGTGTGTTCTCGGCAAACTTCGCTTCGTCTACGATGAACTGGTCTGAGGGCACCACCATCACCCGTGCGTCGTCGCACCTGAGGTGTATCTTCATGCCAGCCCATGCCACCGAGGGCGCCGTGTTGCGGTTTACGGGCTCCACCAGCAGGTTGTCGCCCACCAACTCAGGCAACTGCTGGCGCACCAGGTGCTCCAGTTCGCTGCTCGTGCATACATAGATGTTCTCTTTGGGAAGTATACCGCTCATGCGGTCGTAGGTAGATTGCAACTGGGTGCGTCCAGTGCCGAAAAAGTCGATGAATTGTTTCGGACGCTCGCGGCGGCTTGATGGCCATAGTCTCTTGCCGCGTCCGCCGGCCAGTATAACACAATAGTTTTTGGTTGATAGTTCCATACGTATAGATTATTGTTATTATTCTGGCTGCTAAGATACGTATTAAAATTGACAAAACCAAGTATTTTTAAGATTTTTAGTAGAAACGCTTGCTTGTTTCAAAAAATTTGCTTACCTTTGCACCCGCTTTGAATGCCCAGATGGCGGAATCGGTAGACGCGCTGGTCTCAAACACCAGTGGGGCAACCCGTGCCGGTTCGACCCCGGCTCTGGGTACGAGTCACGACTCGACAACAATCGCTAAACTCTTAAAACAAGAGGTTTAGCGATTTTTCTTTTCTCGAATTTCCCCACATTTTCCCACACATCTGCAAGGTTTCGTGCAAAGAGACGCCTTGCCATCTATTTCGGTGGTAACTCTCTGTTCTCCGCCATACGGTGACACATTAACAATGAAAGGGCAGCTGACCAAGTGAATCAGTTGGACTTTTTATTATTTTGCTTGAACGCCAAGGCTTAAACTATAATTTCCCAGAAACCGCCTTTGTCGGGACCTACTCGACGAACGGCACCTTGTTCTTTTAGTTTCTTGATGTTTCTTGCAATGTTTCTCCTGTCAACACCTATTATTTCAGCCATTTTAGAGGTTGTAATATAAGGATCCTCCTTTATCAAGTCGATAATTTTCTGTGACGTTTTCTGTGACGTTTTCTGTGACGCATCTGTGACGTTTTCTGTGGCATTCACCTTTTCTGTGACGTTTACATTCACATTTTCACTTACCTTTGGCACTGTAATCTTCAGGATGAACTCGTCAGTCCTGAAGGATGGGACATTTGCACCATTGGCCTCCTGTTCACGACAGATACGATCAAAGCCCTCACCGAACTCCTTCACGAAGTGATATGCTTTGAGGAAGGCTGCTATCTTGGGATTACGAGAGAAATGGGTGTGCCGGATATTATTGGGCTTCACCTGTCCAGGGAGTTTGCCAGGAGACTCGAACACCAACCGGTCATCAAACATTTTGATTTGTATTTCCGTACCCTTGATATTGTAGGCTCTGTGGCAGCAAGCATTGACTGTCATCTCTTGAATGACGAACTCAGGGTAGTCGCGTTTTGTTACGAACTGGGCATGTTGTCCCAGGAACGTGTGTTCCCTAACCTGTGTCTCGATAAACTCAATTGTTTTCTTGACCTGGTTCAAGATGGTTCCCTCAAAGGTAACATCCTTGATGACGTTCATCTCGGCTCCCACCTTCTCGTCAACACCCTCGTATCTGATGAAGCGAGTACGGGCGCGAGGAAAGAACTTCTGTGGATACTTGCCAAAGAAAAGAATGCAAGCGGTGCTCACCTCCTCTTCACCATTTTTGTTAGTCTTCACAAAACCATTGTTCTCTCGCAAGTATTGTAAGGGACTTTTCCCATAGCCGGCCAACTTTGCATAGTCGGCAACAGCATCCATGTCAATGTCATCGATGGTTGCCCCATACACTGCAGTATCTTCGTAGTAACGCTCCCCTTTGTCGTACATCAACTGCACACGCTCATCAAAGGGCAGTTTCCGGCTCTTATCGCCAACTCGCATAAATGCTTCATCAGCCTAGTTGGTATGCAGACTCGAGCTGGCAGGAACATCCATCAACAAAATACGGTTCTCATTCCCATCCTTATCTGTGCAAGGCAAGTATGAGCAAGTAACAGGGAC